>JBDGYO010000084.1:0-9087 GCA_039584015.1 Gemmatimonadota bacterium
CCGGCGCGATTGAGCGGCACCCGAACGATACGGCTCTGCTCGGCGAGCGCCTGGAGAATCGCCTGTCGGATCCACCACACGGCGTACGAGATGAACTTGATGCCCTTGGTCTCGTCGAACTTGTGGGCCGCCCGAATGAGACCGAGGTTGCCCTCGTTGATGAGGTCGGAGAGGCTCACGCCCTGGTTCTGGTACTTCTTGGCGACCGAGACCACGAAGCGGAGATTGCTTCGCACCAGCTTATCGAGCGACTCCTCGTCGCTCTGCTTGATCTGTTTCGCCAGCTCGACCTCTTCCTCCCGGCTGATCAGAGGATACTGGCTGATCTCCCGGAGGTACTGGTCCAGCGAGCCTTCGTCGACAGAAGTCTTCCGAGCAGGGCCGAGTCGCATACGAGCAGTTCCTCCGACGAGTCCTCTAGTGGGAACCTGCGCTATACGACAACGGGCAACCAGTCGAAGCGGTGCCCGTATTCATCCCAGCACGATCAGTGTACGGGATCCCGACCGATCGCAGCGACAGGTCGAAGCGTGGCGGACCTTCTGCACAGCGGAATGCGGACTGTATCCCAACCGCTGCCAACCGGACGCGAAGCTGCAGGGTCGTTCTCCCCCCCATAGAGCTTTTTTACGTTAGTCAGGCCGAGCCAACGGCGCAACTGCCACGGACCATCCGCGGGCCGCCGCCCAGGTACGCAAGGCCGTCGCCAGCTCGCCGACCTCGCACTCGTGCTCCAGCGTTGCACTCACACACGCCGCGTGCTCCCCCGCGGCGAGCTCCGCCCGCACCACCCTGGCTCGCGGTACACCCCGGAGCGACTCGAGATCCAATGCCGCGCCACCCACACTCAGTATGACGGCGACGGACGCGCGTAGGTTCCGCATGCCGCAATCATGTCACCGTCGCCCATCCACCATCCAACGATTGCCGCGCCGTGAGTGGCCCTTCTTCGCGCTGCGCCGCTCGCGCTCCCGGCCGGTGTACGCCGCGTCGCACTCTACGCGCGTTGCAGCCCGTACTTCTCGATCTTCTTGTACAGGTTGCTGCGCGGCATGTCGAGCTTGCGAGCCGTCTCGCTCACGTTCCAGCCGTTCTCCTCGAGCTTGGCCTCGAGGAAGGCACGCTCCGCGCTTTGCTTGAACTCCTCGAAGGTGTCACAGTGGATCAAGTTGCCCACGGCGGCGTCCGCGGTGGCACCGGTGAGGCGGGCCACGTCCGCCGCGGTCACCTCCTCGCCGGCCGAGAGAATGACCAGACGCTCGACCGCGTTTCTGAGCTCCCGTACGTTCCCTGGCCAGTCGCGACCCGCCAACGCCAGGATCGCGTCCTCCGCGAAGGCTTTGGGCTTCACGCCGCTGTCCCGCGCGAGGTCAGCCACGAACCGCTCGATGAGGAGCGGGATGTCCTCTCGGCGTCCGCGGAGCGGCGGCACCTCGACCGGCACCACGTTCAGCCGGTAGTAGAGGTCCTCCCGGAACCGACCCGTCGCGATCTCCTCGTCGATGTTCTTGTTGGTCGCGGCGACGACACGCACATCGACCGAGACCGGCTTGGTAGCACCGATGCGGGTGACCACACCTTCCTCCAGCGCGCGCAACACCTTGGCCTGCGCGGCAGCGCTCATGTCACCCACCTCGTCCAGGAACAGCGTGCCGCCGTCGGCCTGCTCGAACTTGCCCGCCCGGTCGGCGAACGCCCCGGTGAACGAGCCCTTCATGTGCCCGAACAGCTCGCTCTCGATAAGCTCGCTGGGGATGGCTGCGCAATTGACCTCGACGAACCGCTGGTCGGTCCGCGGTGATCCCCGGTGAATCCCGCGAGCGACCAACTCCTTGCCGCTCCCGTTCTCGCCGGTGATGAGCACCCGCGCCGCCGTGGGGGCGACCTTGTCGATGATCTCGATGAGATGTCGGATCGCGGCGCTGTCGCCCACGATGGCGTACTTGTCGCCGACCGACGCTCGCAGGCGCAGGTTCTCCGACTCGAGTTGGGCCTGCTCGAGCGCGTGGCGCAGCGTGAGCAGGACGCGATCGGTGTCGAGCGGCTTCTCAAGGAAATCATAGGCGCCGCGCTGCGTGGCCTCGACCGCCGTCTGAATGGTCCCGTGGCCCGAGATCATAACCACCTGCGCTGCCGGATCCTGCTCCCGGATGCGGGACAGCGTCTCGAGCCCATCCATTCCCGCCATCTTCACGTCGAGCAGCACCAGGTGCGGCAGGAACTCCGGGTACGCGTTGAGCGCGGCGGCACCGGACTCCTCGGTGTGCACCTCGATGCCTTCATACTCAAGAACTTGGCGCAGCGCCTCGCGCACGCCTTTCTCGTCGTCCACCACCAGAACCCGTTTCGCCATCACTCGTCCCACCGGTAGAAAGTCACACCGCTCGGACCGACCTCGACGTCACCCACCGTGCGTGGCACCGGCAGGATGAACTCCCCATCCGAACCGCCGGTGAGGTAATTCACCAGCCTCGGGATCGCGGAGTGCGGCAACGGAAAGGCCATGACCGTCACCTCGTCGGGCGTCCAACTCACCATTCCGGTGTCCCGCACGGCGACCGCCCCGCCGACCCGGATCGGCTGCCGCCCGTGCACATACCCCGCGAGCGGACCGAGGAGTTCCCTGCTGAACACCTCCATCAACACCTGCCCATCCAGCGTGACCCGATCCTCCGTCAGGGTCAGCCGTAGCGAGTCCAGTGCACGGCGCGCCGCGGGGTCCAGCCGGCTCTGAAGGATCGACGCCATCTCGTCGGCAGTGAGGCGCACCCGCTCGGTGCCGCCGCGCCGCGCGATCAGCTCCTCCTTGCGCAGCGCCGAACGCAGCGCCGCATCGCTCGGCACCCCCACGGACGGCTCCTGGGGACGTGCATCCGCTAGCTCCTGGCCGGCCAGCGAGCGAACACCCGTGACGATGGGTCGACGGTACTCCCAGGCGGCGAACCCAGCCGCTGCGAACACGGTCAGCGCTCCAATGAGCGCCAGCGCGTTCCGCAGGCACCCACCCCTCATGCCAACGCCAACGCGTGCCGCCGCGTGTACCGCGCACCCTGCGGCGTCAGCGTGCTCTGCATCAGATCCACCGACTCCACGGACACCTCCGTCTCGTACACCAACGAATCCAAATCGGTCGCGAGCCCACCCAGCTCCACCGGTCGGGCGTCCCGCTTGACGCGACCGATCGTAAGGTGTGGGTGGAACGGACGCCCCTCGGTCGCAAACCCGAGACGCTCCATCTCCTGCTCCACACGATGCTGCAGCAGCTCCAGGGCCGGTACCGGCTCGAGGCCGGCCCACACCACATGCGGGCGCTGCGCCGACGGAAACGCCCCGAAGCCGCCCACGGGGAGCGGGAAGGGCTTGGCGCCGGCGACCGCCGCCGTGATGCCCCCGGCGATCTCGTCTTCGCGCGTGGCGTCCACGTCCCCGAGGAACTTGAGCGTGAGGTGAATCGATTCGGCCGCGACCCAGCGAACGGGATACCGTGCCGTGCGCAGCGGCGCCGCCACTTCCCACAGCGTCTCTCGGACCTCCGCGGGAAGATTGATTGCGATGAACAGTCGCATGGGGGTCAGGTACGCTCGGTGAGTAACTCGAGCGGGGTCTCGTTCACCGAGAGGAGGCTTCCCCGACGGTAGCCGGTGAGGTCGAGCGTCACTCGATCGAAGCCGAGCGCGAGCAGCCGCTCGCCGATGGCCTCCCGATGTCTGCGCACGAGCGGGAACTCGGACTCGGGTACCTCGATCCGCGCCTCGCGCCCTCGGTGCCGCACCCGCAGATCGCCCTCGACCCCCACTGCGCGCAGCGTCGCCTCACCCTGCTCGACCTGGAGCAGACGTTCCGGCGTCACCGACAGCCCATACAGCACACGGCTCGAGAGACACGGTGCGGCCGGCGCATCCCAGTTGGGCAAGCCAAGCACCTGGGCGGCGGCGCGCACGTCGGCCTTGGTATAGCCGGCCTCCGCCAGGGGCGAGCGAATCTCCCGCTCGCGTGCCGCGGCGAGCCCGGGGCGATGCTCTCCCAGGTCGTCGGCATTGGTGCCGTCGGCCACGACCGCGATGCCGCGCTCCGCGGCGAGCGCGGCGAGCTTCGTCCACAGCTCACGCTTGCAGAAGTAGCAGCGATCGGTGGGGTTGGCCACGTAGTGGGGATCGTCCATCTCGTCGGTCCGCACCTCCACGAGATGGAGGTCGAACCGTTGGGCGAGGTCGCGCGCCCGGTCACGCTGGTCGGCCGACAGGGACGGGCTGAGCGCCAGGGCCGCCAGCGACCGCTCTTTGCCCAGCACTCGCCGCGACACCACCGCGAGCACCGAGGAGTCCACACCACCCGAGTACCCCACGAGCATCGACGGGACGGCGCCGATCAGCGCTTCGATCTTCGACGCGTCGGGCATGCGCGAATTAATAACGGTGGAGGGAGCGGGACGGAAGGAGACTCCGGCCTACGGCGAGAAAGACACCTCTCGGGTCCAAATGAGAATCACCGCGCAGGGCGGCTGGCCGAAGGATCCGCTCCGCATGAATTGGTGCGGGATCTCCGTGCGGCGCCGGTAGACCTCGATGCCTTCGACGTCCTGCGGGCGCACCAGGTCGATGGCGGCCGGGTTGAAGTTGAAGGCGTCCAGCGCGGTGGGGGCCATGTGGCCGTTCACGTACACGTGGACGGGACACTCAGTGACCTGCCCATCCGACATGGTGAGGGGCGTCTCGGCCGAGCGGATGCTGGATTCCCAGTTGCCACCCTGCCGGGTGACCTCGATGCCCGGTACCGTGCGCAACAGCTCGCTGGTTTCGGTGGGATTGAGCCGTTCGATGTCTTCCCGCTTGAGGAAGTACCCAAAGCCTCCGGCGGCACGCTGGTAGAAGCCCTGCAGACTCGGCGAGACCCGGATCGGCTGAGCCTCGCCCTCGACCACGACCTCCGGCAGCACCACGCTCACCGCGGTGAGGCCCACCGCGAACTCCTCCACGGCCCCCGCGGCGAGGTTTGCCTCGAGCGTCGCACCGCCGTAGCCCACGCTCCGCACGTGCACCACGTAGCGACCCGCCGGCAGCCCGAGGAGCTCGAACCGGCCTGCTGAACTGGTGATAGCGGTCTGGGCGGTACCGAGGAGGCTCGCCTGGGCGCCGGCCAACGGCATACCCGTGGCGGAGTCCGTGACCGTGCCGACGATGCGGCCCGTCGGCTCCTGCGCGCCGGCGAGTCCGGCGACCAACCCGAGCGGGAGCAGCAGAAGCGCCACGGGCCGAAGCACGGGCTTCCGCACGCCCAACCCACCCCTCCGGAACCCAAAAGGTCTCGATGACATGGTGTGTCCTACCCCTCTTACCGAACGTGGCAGCACACCCCTGGGTTTCCCAACCAGGCTGCACCTGAATGATACACCCCCAGTGCCCGAGGCGCCTCCCTCGAGGCCGCTCCCGGCGGTGGAACTGCCCGCCCGGACGGGGTAGACTACGGTTGGCTGACACACCACCTCCCGACGAGGACACGATCATGCGTGGCGCCAGCACCGCCCTCGTGACCGCACTTCTCCTGGCCCTTTGCAGCGCCCCCACGGCAGCCCAACTGGTCCAGGGCCGCCTGATGGGAGCCGGGACGGACCGACCCGTGCCCGGGGCGCTCGTGGGCCTCATCGACGCCACAGGCAGGCGGCACGGTGTCGAGCTCAGCGACGTCTACGGCCGATTCGCGGTGCGGGCACCCCAGGCGGGCATCTACCGGCTGGAGGTGCGGCGCGTCGGGTATCGGACCGAGGTCTCTTCGGCACTCCACCTCTTCGAGGGCGACACGCTCCGTTACGCCATGGACGTGTTTGCGGAGACGATCCAACTGGCAGCCGTTATCGTGGAGGAAGAGAAGCAGTGCAACCTTCTCCCCGAACTCGGCCAGGAGACGGCCGCCACCTGGGAGGAGGCACGCAAGGCGCTCGATATCACGGCGTGGACCGAGGCTCGCGCCGCGCTGCGCTTCCACGTCGTGCAGTGGGAACGGGAGCTCGACCCGGGCGACCTCGAGATCCGCTCGCAAGAGGAGCACGAGACCATCAGCGTGGCGCGGCAGCCGTTCCGCTCCCTCCCCGCCGGGGAGCTGGCCGCGGGCGGCTACGTGCAACCGGCGGGCACGAACCTAGAGTACTACGCTCCCGACGCCGAGGTGCTGCTGTCGGACACGTTCCTCGAGGATCACTGCTTCCGCCTCGAGGCCGGGGACGAGGATCACGCAGAGTTGGTGGGACTGTTCTTCGAGCCGGTGAGCCACCGTGAGCTCCCCGACGTCGGCGGCGTCCTGTGGCTGGACCGCAACACGGCAGAGCTGCGCCACATGGAGTACCGCTACCTCAATCTCGACTACGACGTGGCACCGCGTGCCGCAGGAGGACACGTCGGGTTCGAGCGGCTGCGCACCGGTGCCTGGATCGTGCGGCGCTGGTGGATTCGCATGCCCATCATTCAGGTGCGGCGCAGCCGTAGGAGCACCATCGCCGGGGCGGGGACGCGCGACCTCTACTCCGTGGTCTCGATCCAGGAGGAGGGGGGAGAGGTCACCGCCACCTTCAGTCGGCGCGGCGAGCAACTCGATGGCCTGCTCACCACGACACTGCTCGGGGCCGTGTTCGACAGCTCGGCGGGGCAGCCGCTTGCCGGCGCCTCGATCCGCCTGAGCGGCACCGATCTCGTCGCGCACACCGATCGGCGGGGGGCGTTCCGCATCTACGACGTGCCCGAAGGGCGCTACACGGTAGAGTTCACGCATCCCCGCTTCGAAGCCTGGAACCTGCCATTCCCGTCCAGGGAGGTCTCGCTCAGGAAGGGGTACGCCACATCGGTGACCCTCTCCGTCCCCCCGGTCGCGGCCGTCGCCGCGCGGCTCTGCCCCGACCACCCATATCAGTCCAACGATGGACTCGCCGTCGGCTTCGTGGCTGATAGCAGCAGCGGCATCCACCTCCCCGACGCCACGGTGTTCTTCGAGTGGGCACAGCCGGGTGCGCGGCCCGACGCCCCGCGGGCACACATGGAGGTCAAGACCGACACGCAGGGGTCCTACCGGGCCTGCGGCCTCCCGCCCAACATCGCGATCACGGTGTGGGCCACCGTGCTCGACCGCTGGGCCGAACCGGCGATCCTGCGGTTGCAGCAGGGCGCGATCGCGCAGCAAGATCTGCTGGTGGACCTGCGGTAGCGGGCGTCGCGCACTACCAACGAGAAACGGGCCGGCGATCAGCGGCCCGTTTGGCTCTCGCAGCGCGGCGCACCCGCGCCGCTATCCGGTCCAAATCACGATCGCACCGCACCCCACTTCGAACAGCTGACCGTCCGTCGTGCGGGTCTGCTGGTTGAACTCCACGGGAAGCTCCGACGGGCCACGATAGACCTCGATGCCGAGGATCTCGTCGGGGTGCACCCAGGCATCCAGGTCGAGATCGCGCACCACGTTGTCGATGCGGTTGCCATCGAGGTACACCATCGGGGTGTCGCACCGCCCCATGCCGCGGACGGTCGTGACGTTCAGATCGGCGAGCTGCCCGCTCGGACCCACGACCAGTCCGGGCACCCTGCGCAGGACGTCGCTGAAGAAGGTCGCGTTCATGGCGGCGACGTCCTGTTGCGTGATGTAGACTCCCAGCCCGCCCCGCAACCGTCGGTAGAACCCGGCCAGGCGGGCAGAGGCGTACACCGTCCGCTCGCCCAGCACGATGATCTCGGGCAGCATGATGGGGAGCGCCTGAATGGTGAACTGGTCGAACACCATGTCCGCCTCGGGCTCCACCACCCAGAAGCGCAGTGACAGGGGCATGTACCCGATGCGGCGCAGCTCCAGCTCGTTCGCTCCCCAGAGAACCTCCGTGGCACCGACCTCGAACGAGCCATCCGCCTCGGTCTGCCCAACCGGTCCACCGTTCAGCCAGACGGCGACCCCGTCCACTCCCCCACCACCCTGCTGGTCGATGATCGTACCACTGAGCGTCAGTCGCGGCGCGCCCGCCGCCTGGAGGGGAATCGCCCCAACGTCGATCTCGCCCTGCTGGCCTTCGGTGAGGTCGAAGCCGAAGCCCTGGGGAATGAAGCCGGGCTTCTCGAAGCTCACGGTATGATGCCCGGCGGGGATCTGCTCGAGGCGGAACTGGCCCGTGGAGTCGGTACGGCTCACCGCCTCCATGTCCAGGAGTCGCACCACCACGTCGGGGACCGGCTGGAGTACCGAATCCAGCACGGTGCCGTGGAGCGTCACACCGAGCTGCTGGGCCTCGCCCCGATGTGGAGTCCCCAGTACGACGGCAGTCGCAAGAAGCAGGATCAATCCCGGCACGCCACGCATCACCACGTCACCCCCTTCGCTCTCCTAGAACGGTGGCCGAGCGACCCTGCGGGGTCAAGCGCACCCCCTGCCGCCGAGCCTCGCGCCGCTCAGCTCACAGGCCGGTCGAGACTGCGGTACTGCACCGCCTCGGCGACGTGCCGCGACTGGATGGCGCCGTCACCCTCTACGTCGGCAATGGTGCGGGCGATCTTGAGCACTCGGTGGTAGGCCCGGGCCGAGAGCTTGAGGCGTGCGATCGCGGTCCTGAGCAAGGCATCGGCCCCCTGGCCGATACGGCACAGCCGTTTCAGGTGCTTGGGAGTCATGTGGGCGTTGGCGAACAGGCCCTCGCTCGCCTCGAAGCGCTCCAGTTGGCAGAGGCGCGCCCGGTTCACCCGCTCCCGCACCGCGGCGCTGGACTCCCCGCTCCGCTCGCAGGAGAGCTCCTGGTACGGCACCGCCGGGACCTCGATGTGAAGGTCGATGCGGTCGAGCAGCGGACCGGAGACGCGCGACAGGTATCGCTCGACCAGAGGCAGGCCACAGGTACAGGCGCGGGTGGGATTGCCGAAGTACCCGCAGGGACACGGGTTCATCGCAGCGGCGAGCATGAATCTGGCGGGATAGCGGAGCGAGGCGGCGGCGCGCGAGATGGTCACGAAGCCGTCTTCCAGCGGCTGACGCAGCACCTCCAGCACGTTCCTGCGAAACTCGGGGAGCTCGTCGAGGAAGAGCACGCCACCGTTGGCGAGACTCACCTCACCGGGACGCGGGTGC
>JBDGYO010000085.1:0-8690 GCA_039584015.1 Gemmatimonadota bacterium
CGCTCGTCGATGTCGACGCCGGCGAGCCACCCGACGAAGGTCGGCGTGTCATGGGTGCCGATGAGGGCCACGTCGTCAGCGGTGGGGGGAGCGGGTTCCTCCTCTGCTTCTGCGGCCTCGAACTCGGCCAGGAACATGCCCCAGATACCGTGGCGCGGCAGCGCTTCGTCAATCTCCGGCGGCACGGTTCCGAGGTTCTCCCCCACCACCTCGCACCGGTTCCGCTGCGACTCGAGGGTCATGACCGCGAAGAGCTCCTCGGCGGGGTACGAGACGTACGTCCCTTCGTGCTTCGCGAACCCGTGGGGAATCCAGTAGAGCCGGGTGACGGCCATGACGTGGTCGACGCGCAGCACGCCCGACGGGGCCGCCTGGTGGGCGATGCCCGCGGCCAGGTACCTGTGACCGTCTTGCCGTGACGCCTCCGGGAGCACCGGCGAGAAACCCCAATCCTGCCCACTGGGAAAGCCCCGGTCGGGGGGTGCCCCGACGGACATCCCGTCGGCGAACAGTGCCTGTCGGGACCACGGGTCGTAGCCGTCGGGGTGCACGCCCACGGCCAGATCCAGGCCCAGGCGCACACCGGCCGCGTCGAGGCGCTGCCGGAGTTCGCTGAGCTGGTCGCGTGCACGCGTCTGGGCCACCAGGTGGAACCGCTCCTCCGCCGAATCGATGTCGGTAGGACCCAGCCTGCCGGCCCGGGGGCCCTTGGGCCACTGCCGCCAATTCCGGCCGAGCTTGGCCTGGGCGCCCCGGAACCGGGCGTAGCGTACCAGCTCGTCGTCGAGCCGTGACGGATCAGGGGCCGGCACCCCGTCGAGTGCGGCCCGAACCTCGGCATCGGCCTGGGTCACGTCGAGCAGGCTAGGCGACCCACTCGCCCGGTGTGCGTCGCCGAGGTCGAGGATCAACTCGGACCAGAACAGCCGGCTCACCGACGAATAGGGGCTGGGCTCCGCGGGCGGCGCGTTGAACGTCGGGAGCAGCGGCAGCATCGTGACCAGGTTGCCACCGTGGGAGCCCACCCAGCGACACAGGGCCTCGAGGTCCCCGAGGTCCCCGAGGGAGCGACTGCGGGCCGACCGCAACGCCGCGAGGTGCGTCCCGAGCCCCCACGTCCGTCCCGAGTCGGGGTGGCGCCATGCGCGCTGCGGAGCGGCGATGATCCTGCTCGTCTGGGTCTGGCCCGAGGCCTCGACCGTGAGGCGGTGGTAGCCGATGGGAAGAGGGCGCGCCGCCCGGAGCTCGGCGCCACGGATCTCGAGCGGGGCGACGTCACCGTCGTCGAGAAGCATCTCCGCATGGACGGGACCGTTCGCGGAGAACGCGAGGGGAGGCAGGGCTCCGTCCCAGGCGACGAGGACGGGCGGAAGGAGCCCGGTGCTCTCGGTCGCGCGGCGGGCCCGCAATGCGTCGGCGGCGTCACTGGTGCGGGCGACAGGGGCGCCGAGCGCGGCGCAGACACGAAGCAGCGTTTCAGGCGCCACCGTAACGGGCCTGCCCAGGCCATCCTTATAGTGGGTGTGAACACCCATCGCTCTGGCGAGGGACCCGAGCGGGTCTAGTTCACCCATCGATCCTCCTCGCGTGACCTGGATGCCAAGACGGGAGATCGGCCAAACAACGCTGACCTCCCTTTCCTTTCTCTGGAGGTAGGACACGAGCCCGTTGCATAAGATGCAGCCCGGATCTGTAAGGGGCGAGCGGCGCCCGCTCTCTGGCTCCCGACCTTGAGGTCACTCGGACGCCGGCGTATTCTCGCCGTTCGAGGCGACACCATTCGCACCCCGGAGAGCTCGATGACACTACCAGCCAATCTCAAGAGAGTGGGACCGATCGGGACCGCACTCGCACTCGCGTCGGTCATCGGGTCGTGGGTCCCGAGCCTGGATGCACAAGGCCCCGCGACGAACCCGTTCTGGCGTCCCGTCGTGCTGGGCACCCGGGGCATGGTCGCCGCGGAACACCCTCTCGAGGCCATCGCCGGATTCGAGATCCTCAAGGCCGGTGGGAACGCGTTCGACGCGGCGGCCGCGGTCTTCTACATGACGACGGTCGTCGAGCAGCACCAGGCCGGGATGGGCGGCGACGCGTTCATCCTCGCCTACGTTGCCGACGAGGACCGCGTCACCTTCATCAACGGTACGGGTCCCGCGCCTGCGGCCGCGACGATTGCCTTCTACGCGGAGCAGGGCGGGATTCCGAACGCCGGTCCGTTGTCGACCGACGTTCCCGGTGCTGTCGGAGGGTTCGACCTCATGCTGCGGCAGTACGGCACGATGAGCTACTCCGACATCGTGGCGCTCGCCATCAAGGCGGCCGGAGAGGGGCATCCCCTCGACTTCTGGGTCAGCACGCATCACGCCCGGGCGGTGGAGAAGATCTCGCCCTTCCCCTCGTCCGTGGCCCTGCTCATGCCGCAAGGTCGCCCACTCGGGGTTGGCGATGTCTACGTGCAGACGGATCTGGCCCGGTCGCTCGAGGAGATCAGTCGCTCCGGCGGTGACGCCTTCTATCGCGGGACCCTGGCCCGACGTTCGGGCGAGTTCTACGAGCAACGAGGCGGCCTGCTGCGATACGACGACCTCGCCGCCTTCCACGCCGAAGAAACGAGCCCCGTGCGCACCCCGTACGCCGGGTTGGAGGTATACCAGAGCGCACCGAACTCCCAGGGCATCGTGATGCTGATCGCCCTCAACATCCTCGAGGGCTTCGATCTCACCACGATGGGTCACAACTCCGCGGACTACGTCCACGTGGTGACGGAGTCGCTCAAGCTCGCGTTCGCGGACCGCAATCGCTACGTGGCGGATCCACGGTTCGTGGACGTTCCGGTCCAGGGTCTGCTGTCCAAGGATTACGCAACCGCCCGTCGCGGTCTGATACGGATGGATCGTGCCCTGCTCGCGCCGCCGCCCGGCGACCCCCGATCGGGAGCCCCGATCGCGGACGGACACGACGTCGAGTACGAGGCTGGGCCGCAGCAGATCGTGCGTCCCTCTGAGGCGCCGGAGGAGGACGGCGAGACATCCTCGTTCTCCATCGCCGATCGATTCGGCAATCTGGTATCGGTGACGCACAGCGTGAACTCGCGCTTCGGCAGCGGGATGGTCGTGGAGGGCACCGGGATCTTCCTCAACAACCGCATGCCCTACTTCTCGCTCGACGAGCACGACGTCAATGCGCTCGAGCCCGGGAAGCGAACTCGCCACACGATCAACCCCGCGTTGGCGCTACGCGACGGGAAACCGTATCTGGCGTGGAACACACCGGGCGGAGACAACCAGCCGCAGGCGATGCTTCAGGCGTTCCTGGCCGTCGTGCACTTCGGCATGAACGTGCAGCAGGCGGTGGAGGCACCCACCGTGACGAGCAGCGCCTTCGCCGCCTCGATGTACCCACAGCCGGTGCGCGGAATGTTGACGATGCCCGAGATCCTGGCCGGCGCGGTCGGCAACGAGTTGGCCCGGCGCGGTCATCGCGTCGAGGTCGTGTCGCTGCAGCAGCCGTATCGCCAATCGGTGTCCGGGGCGGGAGCGGTCAAGATGGTAATGATCGACCCGGAAACCGGCGTCATGTATGGTGGAGTGAGTCCTGCCAAGAGTGACTACGTCCTGGGATGGTGACCAGGCGAGTCAGCCGAAGAGTGCGCGGATGGTGACGAACACGATCGAGGGCCCCAGGAGACAGCCGAGCCCCGTGTAGAACGTGGCGGTCATGGCTCCGTACGGAACCAGCTCCGGGTCCGTGGCGGCCAGGCCCCCGGCGACGCCACTCGTCGTACCCATCAGGCCACCGTACACCATGGCCGAGCGTGGGTTGTTGAGGCCGATGTAGCGGGCCACGTGAGGGGTCCCCGTCATGACCAGCATCGACTTCACGAGCCCCGCGGCGATGCTGAGGGCCATGACATCCGACGTGGCTCCGAGGGCCGTACCCGTCACCGGCCCAACGATGTAGGTCGCCGCGCCGGCGCCGATCGTGGTCATGCTCACCGGATCCGTGTAGCCAAACACGTAGGCAACGGCCGCTCCCACGACAAACGATCCCAGAACGCCGACGAACAGCGCGATCATCGCGCCGGCCCCCGCTCTCCTGATCTCATCGAACCGCACACCAAAGGCCGTGGCGATAATGGCGAAATCCCTCAGCATCGCGCCGCCCAGGATGCCAACGCCCGCCAGTATCCCGATGTCCGCCAATCCCTGGTCGCCACCGGTCACGATCCCACCAACGGCGGCCAGTGCCAATCCGATGAGAATGGCGATGGCGGAGCCGTGAATCCTGCCCCGGGTCAGCCAGCGAGACAGGAGGTAGGAAATCCAGACGGTGATGCCGACGAAGGCAAACGCCGTCACCAGACCGTTCTCGATCAATACGGACCCGAGCAGATCGAGCACGGCCGTCATGGCCCGTCCTCAACATCCCCCGAGTCGCCGATGCGACTGATCACGGGCACGAGTGCGCAACTGACGATCACCGCGAGGGCACCAGCCAGTAACGCCACTGGGCCGCCCTTCACTGCGGCGAGCACGTTCTGCTTGGCTGCCATCGCCACCACGATCGGGATGTAGATCGAGCTCCAGAAGATGACCCCGCGCTGGGATACGGGGTTGAGCCTGCCATTCTTCCGGAGGTAGTCCGCCAGCAGGATCATCAGCAGCATGGCGATTCCGACACCACCCACGTTGGCCTGCACCCCGATCAGCTTCCCCAGCAGCTCGCCGAGGAAGAGGCCGGTGAGCATGCACGCCGACAGTAAGGCAACACCATAGATGACCACGGCCTGCTCCTGATTACGCGGGCTCGGTACCGCCTTCAAACAGCAACGCCACGTCGGGCTTGGTCACCTTCCCCATCGCGTTCCGCGGCAGTGCTGCTACGATCTTCAGCTCCTTCGGGATCTTGTACGGCGCCAGGCTGTCGCGCGCCCAGTGCCGCAGCGCGTCGAGCGCGAGGTCGGCACTTTCGGGCAGCTCGACGGCCACGCACACGCGCTCGCCCCAGTCGGGGTCGGACACGCCCACTACCGCACACTCCTGGATCACCGGGTGGGTGCGCAGCACCTCTTCGATCTCGAGGGCAGACACCCTGTAACCGCCCGTCTTGATGATGTCCACACTGCGGCGTCCCATGATGCGGTAGCGTCCATCCTGGTTGACGGCGACATCGCCGGTCTTGAACCATCCGTCGTGGAACGCACTAGCGGTCTCTTCCGGGCGGCGCCAGTACTCGAGGAAGACATTGGGACCTCTGATCAGGATCTCGCCGGGCGTATCGGCTGGCACGTCGCCCATCTCCTCGTCCACGACACGAACTTCCACTCGGGGAAGCGGGGTCCCCACGGATCCAGGTACCCGCTTGCCGTGCAGCGGGTTGGACAGCCCCATCCCGATCTCGGTCATGCCATACCGTTCGCACAGGACATGACCGCTCAGCTCCAGCCATCGCTCCAGCATGCTCACGGGTAAGGCGGCCGAGCCCGACACCATGAGCCGCAGTCTGCCACACGCCGCGGACATCGCGGCCTGATCCGTCGGCGATGCGCTCTCCCACGCCGCGATGAGCCGGCGGTAGATCGTCGGCACCGCCATGAACAGCGTGAGGGGTCGCTCGACAATGTGCGACCACGTCTCCTGCGCATCGAAGCGCGGGAGGATCTCACAGCACCCTCCGCTCCACAGCGCACAGCTCAAGACGTTGATGATCCCATGAACGTGGTGCAGTGGAAGAATCAGCAGGATACGATCTTCTGCCGTCCACTCCCACGCGTCGACGAGCGACGTGACTTGGGCCTCGATGGTGGCATGTGTCGATACGACGCCCTTGGGCTTTCCGGTCGTGCCGCTCGTGTACAACATCATCGCGCGCCGGCCCTCATCGATATCCGGCAGCTCACCGGGCCCGGCTCCCAGCAGATGCGACGTCAGCGCGACGGGAATGCTACGGGGGTCAGCTACTTCGCGTAACCGCTCCTCGAGATCGGGATGCGCGATGACTACCGCCGGGTCGGCATCGTCCAGCACATGTGCCAGCTCGGCGGGCGGATGCGAGATCGCCAATGGCACGGCGATGCCACCCGCCCGCCAGATGCCCCACTGTGTTGCCACATAGTGAAAGCCCGGTGGCACCAGGAAAGCCACACGTGCCTCATCGAGATCCCGAGCGCCGCGCAGCAACCCCGACGCAACCGCCGCTGAGGACCGCAGAAGGTCCTCATAGGCGAGGGTCCCCTCGGCAGCAACGATCGCGTGCCGAGCGTGATGGGCGGTCGCCCGCGTGATGAGGGTGATGGGCATAAGGTGCGGCGGCCTCTAAGATGTGCGGGGAAACCTGGAAACGCGAGGCCGTGTTGCCCTAGGGAACGGAGCCCGCTACTCCAGCAGCTTAAACGATATGGCCGCAAGGAAGCCGGTGAGTGTGCTCAGACCCACCATGTTGGCATTTCCCATGTGAACGGCCTCCGGAATCATCGCGGCGGCGATCATGGTGAGCATTGCCCCCACCGCCAGCCCTTCGGCGAAGATCAACCAGGCGTGACTCAGCGAATCCGCGAGCACGAAACCGGCCCCAGACGCCATCGCCGTAATGACCATCAGCGACAACCACAGCAGAAAGATCCTCTGTTTGCTCCAACCCTGAAGGCGCATGTTTGCCGAACTGGCCAGGGCTTCGGGAAAGTTGGAAAGGAACAACCCAGCGATCAGCGTATACGGAACAATGTCGCCGAAGCCGATCGAGCCCAGGGATTGCGCCTTGGCCTGAAGCAAGACCAACAACCCCGCACCGATCGCGAAGCTCTCTGGAAGCCCGTCGATCAGCATGCCGAGCCAGATGGCGAGCGGGGCCCCTCTATGCTCTTCTCTGGCTCTGTGCAACTCGAGGGCATCCGGTACCTGGGCTCCGGCCTTGAGGGCGTGCCTGGCTTGCCCGAGCCACCGCGCGGACCTCTCGTCCCGGGCGGCGATCAGCTTCTCAATATGCTCCAGACGTTGGTTGGTCAGCTCGCGCACCACCTCATCGAGCTCCGGGGAGAGGGTCCGGAGCCGATCCAGGTCGAGCTTCGACAGGGAGAATCCGGCGACCTCCTCCCTGACGGTCAAGCCACCAGGATGAGGGACCCCCATGATGACCGGGACCAGGCCGACCACGCTCCCCGCCGCGAACTCGGTTTCCAGGCCAGTATCCGAGCTCGCGTCGACCGAGCCCTTGGAGATGAAGACGAGCTCGGTGCCGGCGTCACCTTGCGTGGCTATGACGTCACCAGCATCAAACTCCACTGGATGAACGACGGTGATGAGCGAATTGATGTGGTCCGGGGACAAGTCCTTGAGCAAAGGGAAATGCGACAGCTCATCAAGCAGCTCCATCTGGCGGTTGTGCTTCCGGGCAGTGAAGTACTCGATCGTGCTTGCCGTTCGCCGGAGGAAACCGCCACGGGAATTGACGAGCTGATCGAACAGAACAAATACTACTCCACCAACAACGGCTCCCGTGATGAGCGCAAGAAAGTTGGTGTAAGGATCACCATGGCGCGAAGTCCCCGCGCTCTCTTGCAGCGCAAAGACCGTCGGTGCCACCAACTCCACTGATAGCGCGGCGATCAGCGCACCGGCCCCGAACGCGGCGAGCGCGGAGATGTACACGGGCCTCGGCCTCGTCTGCAGCCCTACAGCCGAGCCCAGGGGCAGTGTGATCGCGCTAATCCCTCCCAGCGCAATCGCCCAGATGAAGTACTCGGCGTTGAAGTAGTCCATACCGTCTTACTCTTGATTTCGTCGCGGTTCGGGAAGACGGCCTAGTCTACCCACCCCAACACATTGCGGATCACCGACCAACGCGGCTGGCGCCTCTCGGCGTCGCGACCCAGGATCCAGTGGTCGTACAGCCTTTGGGTTGTACCGTCCTTGCGCTTCAGTTCGATCCACGTGTTGACGAAGTCCAGCATTTCTCGATCGCCGCGCCGGACCGGGTACACCATCGGATAGCGGGCGATGGCGGGCTGCGGTACCACCACTGAGTAGTCCGGATAGACCAGCGTCCAGGCCGATCCGGCCTCGGCGGCGTACACGAGAGCGTCGTACACGTCGTCTTCCTGCCTGAAGAAGGTCCTGACCGACGGAATCGGCACGACGGTCGCGTTGGGCAGGTGCTCTCGCGCCGCCGCGACGACGTATGGGACGTCAGGTACGGCGATGGTCAGTGAGTCGAGACCGTGTACGACCTCGAGAGTGGCGAATTCGTGGCGGCGGTGATCCCGCACGATGAACGACAGCGTCTGGTCCATGTAGGACTCGCTGAGTGACACCGCGAGTGCTCGCCGGGTGGTCGCTGCTACGCCTGACATGACGATGTCGCAACCTGCCGACTCCAGCGCCCCAACCACGCTGTCCCGGTCGATCGTCACGAACTCGAGGGTCACTCCCAACTCACGGGCCAGGTGGTGCGCCATGTCGATGTCGAAGCCGACGAGTCGCCCGCCACGGTTCACGTAGGCGAATGGCAGCTGGTCCCGGAAGTAGCCCACGCGCATCATGCCCCGCTGACGGACCCGCTCGAGCGCAGAACGTTCGACCGTGGTGGAGTCTGGCGGCGGCAGCGTACTGCGCACAGTAGACGCGACGGGCTGGCCCACCAGTTCCATCTCGACGAACACGTCATAGCCCCTGTATTCGTGCTCCACGACGTAC
>JBDGYO010000483.1:0-2192 GCA_039584015.1 Gemmatimonadota bacterium
GAAGTCGATGATCTTGGGGTCGGGCACACCGTCTTGCTCGCTGACGAGCACGTTGGACGGTTTGAGGTCGCGGTGAACCACACCCTTGTGATGAGCGTGCTGTACCGCCTGGCACAGCTTGATGAACAGTCCAACCCGCTCGCTCAAGGTGAGTCGCCGGAAGTCGCAGTATTCACTAAGGGGCACTCCGTGCACCAGCTCCATCACGAAGAACGGGCGGCCAGTCTCTGTCGCACCGCCATCAAGCACCTTTGCGATCCCCGGATGGTCCATTACTGCTAGCGCCTGTCGCTCGGCATCGAAGCGCGCGACCACGGAGTGGGTGTCCATGCCGAGCTTGAGGATCTTGATCGCGACCCGTCGAGTCACGGGTTCGGACTGCTCGGCTTCATAGACGACACCCATCCCACCGGCGCCGAGTACCTGGAGGAGCTTGTAGGGTCCGATCTGATGGCCGACATCAAGATCTTGCATGGCAATCCCGAGGACTCGGGTCTCGCTAGAATAGAGCGCACTCTGTGAGAGCGCCATAGCGCCCTCACTCACGTGCGGTCACTAGCCCTTGACGCCCGCTCCAGCAGCTCTCCCAATGCCCAAGATGCAGCACCGCGGGTCGCGTAGTGTGAGGCTGCAGTGGGGGTGCGCAGTGGATGGGCAATCCACTGCGCTGGGCTAACTCGTTGTACGCCAACGGAGTGGAAGCAGCTGTGCCTTAAGTGTGCCTCTGCGGCTCCGACGCCTCTGGTGGGTCGCGGCTGCCGGACGCCTTCCTCCGGTACTCCTGACCCATTGGGTCCCATAGGTCAGGCTCCCACCGCTGGGAACGGCAGTCTGGCCACGAGATTGACATCGTATTCCACCGGGAGGGCAAGCAGGTCAAGTCGTTCCGCAGGGCATGGGTCGGTGCCTGTAAGCGAGTGGGGGCCTTCGGTCGCGACGGACGCCCGAAGCGACCCCATGATCTCTGCCGCAGCGCAGCCCGACGCATGGAGCAGGCTGGCATTCCCCGCAGCATCGCGAAGGCGCTGTTCGGACGACGCACCGAGAGCATCTTCACGCGTTACGCAGTGGTGGACGCTGCGCGGGACCTCGCTGCGGGGACGAAGCAGCTCGCTGCCCTCGCAACTAGGCACACTATAGGCACACTAGAGGGTCCAGATCACAAAGATGGGGTCCCCATCGAAGCGAGAACCCCTTACGCTGCAGATCGCTATGTCGAATAGCGGAGGAGGGACTCGAACCCCCGACACGCGGATTATGATTCCGCTGCTCTAACCAGCTGAGCTACTCCGCCACGATGGCCGCCCTACCCTGCCGGCGGTCGCTCCAAAGATACCCAAGCCCGGTCTGCCACTCCAGTCACCGCTCAATCGGCTCGACCCGGTAGAGGATCTCCCCGTTGCGGATCATGCCGAAGCGCTCGCGGGCGACGCGCTCCTGCGTGGCCGAGTCGGACTCCAGGGCCGCCGCCCACGCAGTGAGGCTATCGATTTCCACCTCCAACCGCACGATGGCCTTCTCTTCGTCGGCCACCCGACGCTTGAGCTTCCACCAGTCCAGCGTGCTGTAGAGCCCGCCCCACAGGCCGAACCCGATCCCTCCCACGATCAGGATCAGCGCGACGAGCCGCCCGAAGCTCACAGGCTGTAGATGTGGCGCCCGGGGTAGAGCGCGAACTCGTCCAGCTCCTCCGCGATGCGCAGGAGCTGGTTGTACTTGGCCACGCGGTCGGTGCGCGACGCGCTGCCCGTCTTGATCTGGCCCGCCCCCGTCCCCACCGCGAGGTCGGCGATGAACGTGTCCTCGGTTTCCCCCGAACGGTGCGAGATCACCGTACCGTAGCCAGCCCCCTTGGCCAGCTCGATGCACTGCAACGTCTCGGTGAGCGTGCCGATCTGGTTCAGCTTGATGAGGATCGCGTTGCCCACATCCTCCTCGATCCCCCGCACCAGCCGTTCCGTGTTCGTCACGAACAGATCGTCACCCACCAGCTGCACCTTCTCAGCCAGCGCCTCGGTGAGCAGCCTCCATCCCTCCCAGTCATCCTCGGCCAGTCCGTCCTCGACCGAGACGATGGGGTACTTCGACACCCATTCACCGTACAGCTCGACCATCTCGCCGGCCGATCGCTTCGCGCCGTCACCCTTCTTGAACACGTAGGCGCCATCCTCGAACAGCTCGTTCGCCGCGAC
>JBDGYO010000484.1:0-2190 GCA_039584015.1 Gemmatimonadota bacterium
CGATGAGATCGTGATGCTGATGCGCGTGGCCGAGCAGTTCGGCTTCAGGATCGGCACGTTCACGCACGTGCTGGAGGGCTACAAGGTGGCCGACGAGATGGCGGCCCACGGGGCGGGCGGCTCCACCTTCAGCGACTGGTGGATGTACAAGCTGGAAGCGTACGACGCCATCCCCTACAACGCGGCCATCATGCACCGCCATGGGGTCAAGACGAGCCTCAACTCCGACAGTCAGCTGCTGCAGGCGTTCTTCGTCTACGAGCTCAACAAGCCGGTGAAATACGGTGGGGTATCCCGCGAGGACGCGCTGCGAATGCTGACGCGCTACCCGGCGGAGCTGCTACTCATCGATGACAAGGTGGGTACCGTCGAGGTGGGCAAGCACGGCGACATCGCCATCCTATCCGGTGATCCGTTCGACGTGTACACCCGCGTGGAGAAGACGATCGTCGACGGCATCGTGTACTACGATCGGGAGCGGGAAGGCGAGTTGCGTGGCGAGCCGGTGCGGACGCTCCCGCAGTTCGACCTGGTGCCCGAGGTGGCCGACGCTACGGCCGCGGCACCGCTGGCCCAGCCGGCCTCGTTCACGCCGGGGGAGGCGGCCCAGGGTACCGTGACGGCATTGGTGGGTGCCACGGTGCACCCGGTCTCCTCCGCGGCCATCTCCGACGGCGTCGTGCTCGTTGCCGATGGGCGGATCGCCGCGGTGGGAAGCGCCGCACAGGTCCAGATCCCGAGTGACGCCGCGATCGTCAATCTCGCCGGGAAGCACCTCTATCCCGGCATGATCGATCCCTTCACGCAGCTCGGCATGGTCGAGATCGGCCAGGTCCCGGAGAGCCGCGACGACCGCGAAGTGGGACGCTACAATCCACACATTCGGGCGTTGACCGGCGTGCACCCGCACAGCCAGGCCATCCCGGTCGCCCGCGCCAACGGCATCACAACGGTCCTCACGACGCCGGCTAGCGGCGTCATCCAGGGTACCGCGTCGGTGATCCAACTCAAGGGCGACACGCCCGAGCGAATGGCCGTGCGCGATCGCGCCGCGTTGGTGATCGACTTCCCGATGCCCAAGGGCGAGAGGTGGGAGGAACCGAGCCTCGAAGGGGAGCGGATCGAGGAACTCGTGGCCCTGTTCGAGCGAGCCGCTCAGTATGCGCAGACGCCCACAACGCTCGATAAGCCGGACGCGCCGTTCGGGCCCAACATCATCAACCGCGACCGACTCATGCTCGAAGCGCTCGTGCCGGCGGTCACCGGAGAGATGCCGGTGCTGTTCCAGGCGCATCGCGAGCGAGCCATCCGGTCGCTACTCCTGTTCCTCGACGAATTCCCTGACGTGCAGGCCGTCGTCGTGGGCGGGGACCAGGCGTTCCGCGTCGCCAACGAGCTGGCGGCACGTGACATTCCGGTGATCGTGGGATCGGGGATCGCGCTGACGCTGGATCGGGAGGACCCCGTTACGGCTGCGTGGGAGAACGCGGGCATCCTGTACGCGGCAGGCGTGAAGGTGGCCTTCGGGACCGACGAGGTGGCCGATGTGCGAAACCTGCCTTACCATGCGGCTCGCTCGGCGGCGTACGGGCTCCCCAGGGAGGCCGCGCTGCGCGGGGTCACGCTGACGACCGCGGAGGTGCTTTGGCTGGAGGACCAGCTCGGCAGCATCGACGTCGGCAAGCGGGCGGACCTCATCGTCACCACGGGCGATCCGCTCCAGATCGTGACGCAGGTGGAGCAGGCCTTCATCGCCGGCGAGGAGGTGTCGCTGGAGAGCAGGCACACCCGGCTCTGGAAGGCGTTCCGGGATCGGCACTGATCCCCGGGCGATCAGACATGCGCAACGGGGCGGCCGCTCATCGAGTGGCCGCCCCGTCGGCGTTATGTCGTTCTCGGCAGCGAGCCTAGGGCTGCCGCTGCGCGATGCCTTCCCTCTCCTCCGCGTGCTGCGCCACCATGCTGCGCAGCTCCTTGGAGGGCTTGAACACCGGTACTGGCCGGGCAGCTACCTCTACCGGCTCGCCTGTGCGGGGGTTCCGCGCCATGCGGGTCTTCCGCATGCGGATCTTGAACGTCCCGAACCCCCGAATCTCGATGTTGCTCTGGTCCGAGAGCGACTCCTTGATCGCCTCGAGAAAGGCGTCAACGACCCGCGCGCAGTCCTTTTTCGAGATCATCGGGCCCGCG
>JBDGYO010000086.1:0-8641 GCA_039584015.1 Gemmatimonadota bacterium
GCAGCGGGAGTTCTGCCTCAAGCACCTGCCGGACTTCCCGCTGTTCAAGCTGATCAGCACGATCTACAAGGTCGCGCCGGGCATCCTGCAGGAGCACGGCAAGGCCAAGAACCCATGGCCCAACGTGGACGCGCAGTCCGGCGTGATCCAGTGGTACTACGGGCTCAAGGAGTGGGATTTCTACACGGTGCTGTTCGGCATCGGGCGCGCGCTCGGCGTGTTGGCCAACATCACCTGGGACCGCGCGCTGGGATACGCGATCGAGCGTCCGAAGTCGGTCACCACGACGATGCTCGAGGAGGTGGCCGGCGTGACGTCTGCCGAGCTGGCGGGCGCGTCAAAGTAACCGGCCGGTTCCGACCGAAGACCGACAGGGGCACCAGATGGTGCCCCTGTTCGTTTTCCGCCCCGGCCCAACGGCTCGGCAGGCGCTCAGACCTCCTCGGCGACCTCGGGCCCGTCTTCCAGCGACTTCACCAATCCAGCGTACCGCTTCTCGATCTTGAAGCCGTGCGCGTAGAAGTACTCCGGGCGGAAGAAGCCGGTGGTCACCGCCTTCACCCCGGCGGCGCGCAGGCGGTTGAAGAACTCCCTCATCAGGCCGTCTGCCACGCCTTTGCGCCGGTACGCTTCCGAGACCACGATCTTCTCGAGGTGGGCGCGCTGACCGTCCTCCTCGATCTCGTAGTAGATGCCACCGATGATCTGGTCCCGCTCGTTGATCCCGACCAGGTAACGGTGCTCCGGCCCGAACTGCACGTCCAGCCGCGCTGAAAGGAAGAGCCGGTGCAATCGCTCGACCTCCCTGGGGAGCAGCGCGTGCCGCACCCGGAAGAGCCCCGCGTCGGCGTCCTCCAGCGCCACCACGATCTCGGACTGCGAGCTGCCCGCGAGGTCCGCGGACACGAAGTCCACCGCGTCGTCGGGCCGCAGGTAGGCAAACGGAATGCGGGCAAGGAAGTAGTCGTCGTGGGGCTCCACCGGGAGCCGCTGCCGCAGATCAGCGACGGCGCCGGCCAGCTCGCCGTTGCGGACCTCCCCGCTCCGGACCTTCGCGGTCAGCTCGTCGAGCCCCGCCTGAAGCTCGTTCGTGCTGTCGCGGAACACCGTCTCCCGGAAGAAGCGCAGCCGCACTTCTGGGTAGGACATGGCCAGCGTGTCGAGCCCATAGGTGTCGTAGAACTCCTGTAGCGTCGCAGCGCGCGCCTGGGGGGTCGCGTCCTCGTTCAGCTTCGCCCAGCGACGATACCGCTTGGCGGCGAAGTAGAGCCGCTTGGGCAGGAAGCCGCGCCGCCTGACCGTGAAGAGGTACTCCTCGAGGGCCCGGCGCAGGTCGGCGGGCGCGTCCGGCTCCGACTCGAGCCCCCGCTCGTAGGCATCGAGGCCCTCCTGCTCTCCGATCACCTCCAACACGGCAGAAAACGTCACGTCCCATCCGACGACGCCGTTGAGCTCGGTGTACTGCTGCTCGACGGACCGGACGAACCCTTCCTTGAACGAATGCACCATGTCGAGGAGTCCACGGTGCGAGTGTCGCGCCGACAAGGAGACGATGCGCGAGCCGCGATGGTAGTCGTGCGTCGGGAGCACGATGTCGGCAGGGCTCAGCTCCGTGATCTCAAAGCGACGCCCGGTGCGGTTCCAGAAGTCCACCAACGCCGCCAGGGCGCTCCACGCAAGGAACGGCCACAACTGCAGAAGCCCCTCGTGCTCGGAGGCCCGCCGGGCCAGACGTCGCATCTCCCGGTCCAGGGTGTCGCCACTGACGAACTCCTCGCTCCACAGGTCCTGCTCGGGAATGTGCCCCCCGAAGTCCTCCACCACCGGATCGCGCGGGCCCGCCACCCCGCACAGGATCAGCCAATCGATCTCCTCCTGGACCTGCGCCGACTCGAGCTCGTCCACGAGGTTGGCGGCGACCTCATAGGTCTCCTGCGCGCGGGTCTGGATGGTGACGCGGTACACCGACTTGCCGTGGCGTGTGCCCAGCAGCCGGATCCATACACCCCCCGGAGGAATGTCGTGTAGGCGCACCATGGTGCCGCGATAGAACAGGAACACGGCCTCCCGCAGGAAGGGGGTGCTCTTGATCGCGGCAAGCAGGCGCCGGCGGTGCTCGTCGGGCGTGGACTCTTCGAACACGACGACGTCCCCCCAGCGGTACTCCTGTCCCGTCTCTGTGTCCACCGCGATCTTGGAGGTGGGTCCGAGCCACTGGCGGAAGCCGTTCTCCAGCGTGACGCGCGCGCCGCCCGCGTGCACCCGTAACCCCTGGCTGCGGGCGAACAGGCTCATCTGCACCAGGAATGCGCGGATCATGCGGAACCGCACGGGGTGGCCGGCGCCGTACTCCGCGAGGAAGCTGAGCAGCGAGAGGGCGAGCTGGTCGTTGCCCGGCTCGCGGGTACAGCACTCCTCCGCGTACGTGATCAGCGCTTGGATCTTGGCCTCCGACAGGTTGCGCTCCGCCAGATACTCCGATGTTTCCTCATCCAGCAGCACGGGGTCGCGCGTGAAGAACGCCCGCAGCGTCCGCGTGAACCGGTGGGCGCGCTCGACCGGGACGAGCGTCTGGAACGCACGCCGCCGCACCTCAGGAGCGTCCGCCGTCGCCCCGCGGGCGAGCACGAAGCGGGCCGGGTCGGCGAGCGGTCCCTCCTCGTTTGCCACGACCCGCTCCAGCAGCCGCTCGGCCTCCAGTGCGGCGGCCGGATCATTCGACGAGAGGAGTCGCGCCGCTCGGTCCAGGTCGGTCAGGCTCCACTCGACGTGACGCGTCGCCTCCAGCAGCGCCCCGCGCTCCGCCTGTGTTGGCTTGTACGGCGCCGGTCTTCCTGCCCACTCGATGCCCTCCTGCGAGCGGCCCGGACGCTGCCGCTGGTTGGGTAGGAGTGGCGCAAACTCCACAAGCTCCTCGTTCCCCAACCAGAGTCGCGGTGTCGCCAAGAACGCTCCCAGGTTCACGGTCTCACGCCGGGTCTCATAGATCCCGGCGCCGAGCTGGATCCGGTGCTCGTCGAGCCGTCTGACCGCCAGCTTCGTCCCCACGGAGGGCAGCCCCAACGCGGCCTTGTCGATCTCCACGTCCTGCGCCGTGAGACCGAGGTACTGGAACAGCCAGTTCGGCAGTGTCAGGTCCACCCCACCCACGTGCAGGTGCGCCCGCCGATACAGCGAGTCGATCACCTCGGCGAAGTTCTCCACGACCGTCTTGCGGCGTGGCGTGCCCTTGGGGGTGAGCTCCCCCCGGTCGGCGTCGAGATCGCGCTCGATGATGTAGAAGTCGACGATGCGCTCGAACGGCGCCACGAACTGGTTGACCGACGTCACGAGCGAGCGGAAGTGGTCCCGCACGTCGTGGATCGACATCGACGAGAAATCGAGGCTCTCGTACTCGGGGTTGGGAAGGATCAGCAGCGTGTTGTACTCCCGGTGGTCACCGACCAAGAACACGCGGCCGACCGACTCGAATTCGCGGAACAGGTTCTCGATGCGCTGCGGCGCGATCGTCTGTCCCTTGACGTTCTTGTAGATCTCCTTCTTGCGGTCCACCAGCTGGATGTGCCCAGCGTCGTCCATCCGCATCAGGTCGCCGCTGTGCAACCACCCGTCCTCGTCGAACGAGGGCTCGCCATCGGGCGGATCGAGGTAACCCATCATCACGTAGGGCCCTCGCAGCAGCAGCTCTCCGTCGTCGGCCAGCTCGAGCTCGATGCCGGGAAGCGCGGTGCCGAGGGAGTTGTCCTTGTACTCGTGCGGCGGGGTCATGGTGGCACCGCCGGTGGTCTCGCTCATCCCGAAGCCGCTGAGCAGCTGGATCCCCTGGCGATGGAAGAACCTGAAGATCTCGGGATCGAGATAGCCGGCCGCCGACAGCCCCCACGCGAGGCGTCCACCCGTCACCTCTTGGGTGGCCTCGAGCAGCTCATCGTCCGGTGCCTCGAGCGGGCTGGCCCGCTGCGCGATGGCGTCGTACAGCTGCATCCACTTGCGCGGCACGCTGATGAACACCGTGGGTCGGTATCGTGTCATCCCGTCCGTGAGCGCCCCCATGGAAGGATCGAGCAGGAAGCAGTACTTCGCCCCCCAGAAGACACACCCGAGCATCTCGAGGTAGCGGCCGAACGTGTGGAACAGCGGCAGGTAGCAGAGGAACACGTCCCGGTCGCCGATCTCGGGCAGGGCGATCCCCCGGGCGAATCGCTTGAACACGAGGTTACGGTGGGAGTACTGGATGCCCTTGGGCATGCCCGTGGTGCCCGACGTGTACATCACGGTAGCCAGGTCACCGATGCGCACCGCCTCACCACGTTGCTGCACGGCAGCGGTCGACACGCGGCTCGCCCGACCCTCGAGCTCTCGCAGACTCATGACCTCCGCGCCCTGATCGTCGAGCGCATCCATGCTGATCACTCGCTGCAGGTCGGGAAGCCCCTCGCGATTCTTCTGCACCTTGTGGAGCTGCCCGCGCCCCGAGACGATCACGGTGCGCACCTTGGCATGGCGCAGGATGTACCCCACGTCGGCCTCCGTGGCATTCGCGGGAACGACCACGTTGACCAGACCCGAAGTCAGGCACGCGAGATCCACGATCGCCAGTTCCAGCCGGTTCTCCGACACGATGGCGATCGGCTGGTTGGCATCCGGATCGTGGAGGGAAAGGAGCCCGCGGGCCAGCGTGTCCACGCGCGCCGCCACCTGTTGCCAGGTGAGCCGGTGGCTCTTCGCGCCCTCGGGGATCTCGAATAGGACCTTCGGCCCGTAGAACTTGGCGCGCTGGCGGAACAGGGGGCCGAGGGTGAGGTGCGAGGCCTCGACCGCGGCGAGAATGGTCGCAGTCCAGTCGTCCACGTCCGCCCGCTCGATGCGCTTCACCACGGCGGGGCGGCGCGCCACGTCGAGCGCGTCCCACGCGAGCACGCGCAGCTCGCGCTCGGGCAGCGCCTCATCCGTACCGCACCTGGCGGTGCAGCGCGCGAGCAACTCCTGGATCTGTCCGAGGTCGAGGTGCTCGAGCACCGACTCGGGGTGCGGGGCCTGCCGCAGGGCGGTCACTGCCGCCCGATCGAGCCGCTCGGTCTCCTCCGTGGAAGTGCCGCGCCGAGCGGCCTCCTCCAGGGCGGCCGATACCCGGGCCGCAACCTGGTCGGCGGAGAGATGAGTGAGATCCTGGAGGTCGGCGACGCTCGTCATGGTTGGACTATACTAAGGAATGCGGAGGCCGCCGGGCAGTTCCCGCTCGAGCTGCTCCCGCACCGCATCGAGCGCCGCGAGCGTGGCCTCGATCTCACGGCGATACTGCGCCTCGAGGCCGTTGACGCTGCGCCGCGCACGCCCGAGCTCGTCACTCAGCAGTGCGTCCACCTCCGCCCGCACACGCCGCTCGGCGCTTGCCACCTCCCGCCCCAGCTCGCGTCGCAGGCTGCCGGCAATGGCCTCCCCCACGTTCGATCGCACGGAGAGCGCTGGCTGCTGCACCGCACCCGACAGCCCCACCTCGATTCGCACGTCGCGCAGTCCGGACACGGTCCGCCACACGAGCCCATCGATCCGCTCCCGCATCCCGATCGGTGCAGCTTCCGTTCCCGGTTCCTCGCTCCCGGTTCTCGGCAGCCGCTCCCAATTCGCCTGCGGCGCATGCCACGACCACGTTGCGCTCAGCGCATCACCCGTGCGCGCCAGCCGCAGGTCGGTCGTGCCCCGCCCCATGACTAGGCGAGCACCCAGACCACCCAGATCCAACGAGGGCAAGGCGATCCCCGCAAGCCTGACGGCGAGCGAGTCGACGATCGGGGCCTCGACGTGATCGAGCAACGCGCGCACCGCCACGTCGGACGGGCCCACCGCCGCCCCAGTGCGCTGTACCACCAGCTCCAGTGGCTTGCCGTAGAGCGCGGGGTCGGAGGTGAGACCGGTGACCTGAGCGAGGTACGCGCCCGCCGCAACTCCCTCGCCGCCCAGCTCCAGTCCCAGCTCACCGTACTCCAGCAGGAAGCGGGGATCGGAGGTCGCATCGGGGAACTCCACCGTCGTCCCCGCCCGGCGCGGCCGGTCGGGTCCCCGGTAGCGTCGTGGGTCCAGGCCCGGCGGGAGGTGCTGCTCGGCGAGCCGCAGCCAGTAGAGCACCGGCTCCACCCAGGCGATGGCTGCGTCACCGAAGAAGGCCGGGGACACATCCGGCGTGTCCAGCGACGGCAACTCCAGCAGGCCGATGGCATAGGCATAGTCGGCCTGCCGCGCCGCCACGAGCCCGTCGAGCCCGCCTTGCAGGTCCACGAGGCTCGCCTGCGCGGTCAGGCTCAACGCCTCGACCGCCTCGGCCACCGTCCTGAGGTCGCTGAGCGTCCGCTGCACCTCGCCGGCGAGCCGCGCGCCACGAAGGACGTTGAGTCCACCCAAGTCGGTTTCCTCGAGCCGCTGCGCCAGCGCGCGCGCTGAATCGATGTGCGGCTGCGGATCGAGCGCGGCCAGTGCCTGGTCCCACGTGGCACGCACTTCGTCGGCGCGAGCGGCGAGTGCCCGTGCTTCGCCCAAGGTACGCAAGCTGTCGGGATCGACCGCGCCAATGTCCAGAACCTGTCCGAGTGCCTCCAGCCTGAACTGGGGCACCCGCGCCGCCTCGGCCCAGGCCGACACCTCGCGAGCCACCAGGCCGCCCTGGGGGTGCGGATGCTCCAGCGCCCCCGACTCCTCCCGTGCCGTCCCGAACTGCAGGCCGCGCACCGCCACGGTGTCCACCACCACCTTCTGCTCCAAGAGCGGCCGCCACCGCACATCGGCCACGATCTCCTCGGCCTCGAACAGGTTCTGCATCGGTGCGTTGGGGTTCGCGACCTGCAGCCCCCGCAGCGCGACCGTGCCGTCGCGCAGCCGCACGTCGGCGCTCTCGAGATCCACGCGCGCGCCCACCAGGACCGCCCCCGTCTCCTCGATCCCCAACTCCACGATGCGGTCCAGCAGGAGCCACCACACCAGGCCCAGCAGCGCGATCACCACGCCGAGCGGCACGATGGCCCGCCAGCGGAGCAGCCTGGGGCGCTTCATCAGGGTTGGAACATCCGGTAGAAGTTGTAGAGCTTGGTGGTGCGCACGGCCCGGACCACCCTCGAGCGCTCGATGCGCGGGCCCAACGTCGCGCGATAGCCCCGCACGCCGATGCGCGCGAGGAAGTAGATCGGAAACGCCAACGCCACCCAACCCACCACACTGCCCAGCACGACCGTATTGTTCACCTTGCTCAGCGAGAGCACCGGCGTGTTGTAGATCGCCGTCCACACCGGTTGCAGCCCACCAGCATTGATCAACAGCGCGCTCCCCATCGCATCGAACAACGGATCGAGCAGGAACCCCACGGGCAGCATGATGAGCCAACCCAGGATGGCGCCCGGCACCGAGACGCGCAGCAGGAAGATCAGCGCGACGATCAGCAGGTTATGCAGGCTCATCAGCGGCGTGAGCCCGAGGGCCGCGCCCAGAGCGACACCCGCGGCCACCTGTTGTGGCGTGCCGTCGGAGTGCAGGGCGCGCACGAACGACTGGAAGAGCTTCAGGAGGGTGAGCATCACCTCAATTGTTCGATGCGCGGGTCGGATTGTCTAGAGGGGAACAGGAAACGGGGAACAGGGACGGAGCGGCTTCCCGTTCCCCCTCGCACCGATGCTAGATTGATACCACCATGTCCTCACTCGACCCCATCCTCAGACCAAACTCCATCGCGGTAATCGGAGCGTCGCGCCAGTCCAACACGATCGGCTGGCAGATTCTCGACAACCTGCTCCAGAACGGCTTTCACGGACCGGTCTATCCGGTCAATCCCAAGGCAGCCGCCATCCACTCGATCCCGGCGTACCCGTCCATTGGCGAGGTACCCGGACCGGTCGACCTCGCGGTGATCGTGGTGCCCAAGGCGCATGTCCTCGATGTGGCACAACAGTGCATCGACGTGGGCGTGAAGGGACTCGTGGTCATTTCCGCCGGATTCAAGGAGGTCGGCGGGGAGGGCGTGCAGCGGGAGCGGGAGCTGACCGCGCTCGTACGCTCGGCTGGGGTTCGGATGGTCGGCCCCAACTGCCTGGGCGTGATCAACAACACGCCGGCGATTGCCATGAATGCCACCTTCGCGCCTGCGCGTCCGCCCACCGGCTCGGTGGGATTCGTGAGCCAGTCGGGCGCCATGGGAGCGAGCGTCCTGGACTACGCCCAGAGCCTGAACATCGGGATCTCGATGTTCGTCTCCAGCGGCAACAAGGCCGACGTGAGTGGCAACGACCTAATCGAGTTCTGGTGTGACGACCCCGACACACAAGTCGTGCTGATGTACCTCGAGAGCTTCGGGAACCCGGCACGCTTTGTGGAGATGGGGCGGCGCTTCACGAGGACGAAAGGACCCATCTGCATCGTGAAATCGGGGCGGACCGGGGCGGGCGCCCGGGCCGCGGCGTCACACACGGGGGCACTCGCTGGAACCGAGCTCGCAACCGACGCGCTGATCGCGCAGGCCGGAGCCATTCGCGCCGAGAAGGTGGAGGACCTGTTCGACCTGGCGATGGCCTTCGCCAACCAGCCACTCCCCGCAGGCAACCGCGTGGCCATCGTGACCAACGCCGGTGGGCCGGGGATCATGGCGGCCGACGCATGCGAA
>JBDGYO010000485.1:0-2180 GCA_039584015.1 Gemmatimonadota bacterium
CCGCGAGATTGAACCCCTCCTTCTTCGGCGCCATGAGCACGGTCTCGCCATGCTTCGCCACGAACGCCGCGAGGATCTCCTCGCCGGTCATCCCCTGCTCCACCATGCCGACGACTTCCCGGTGAATCGCCGGGGAGGTTCCGCACGTGAAGTCGGTGGTACGGCAGGTGTACACGTCGAGATTGCACCCGCAGGTGCACCGCATCTGGCCTTCCAGCCCGACGATGAACGGATCGTTCTCGTAATCGGTGATACGGCCCCGCGAGCGACCCGCGAGGTCCGGTCGCGAAAGCCTGCCCACCGCCGTGTCACCCTGCGCCGGCGCATCGCTCTGCAGAAGCGCGCCCGGCAGGAGGGCGGCGACGGAGAGCTTCACCGCATCGCGTCGCGAGTACCGCTGCTCACTTCGCACCGGCTGGACTCCCTTCCAGCGTCGCCGCGTAGCCGGCCATCGCACGGCGCCGATCGGCGCTCGTGCTGGTCCCCGGCCACAGCGTCACGACCGCTCCGGCGACCAATACCATGCCACCGAACCAGAGCCACCACACCAACGGATTGAGCGTGAAGCGGTACACCGCCTCCTCGGTGCCGGCCACCGAGCCAGCGTACACGATGTAGATATCCTCGCGCAGGTCGCTGCGGATTCCCGCCTCCGTAGACGGCTCGAACGTTGCCTCTCCGAAGGAATCCACGTGTTGCCGCTTCTCACTCTTCATGATGCCCACCCGCGCTCCGTCCCGCGCAACTTCCACACTCGCCGCGGTCGTGAAGCGATTGAGCTCCTGGTACTGCGAGACGCCCAGATGGGTGAACGTGTAGGTGTGGCCCCAGGGGGAGCGAAGCTCGGCCGACTGTCCGGGCTTCAGGGACGCCTCGATGTCGGCCGTGAACGCCTGCCCCGTGAACGCCACGAAATACAGCACGATGCCGAGATGCACGATGTAGCCACCGTAGCGCCGCCGATTGCGGCCGACCAGGCGCGCAAACGCCTGGGGATAGCTCTCACCGTGCAGCCGGTGCCGGGCGCCGACGCCCCGCACGAACTCTTGCATGATCGTCCCGACCACGAACGCGGCGAGCGCCAACGCCATGATGGCGTAGAAGTCCCGCATGCCCAGCGCGAGCAGCAGCGCCGCCACGATCACGCCCGACGCCACCGGCGCGGCGAACTGGCGCTTCAGGTGTCCCGGGCTTGCCCGGCGCCACGCAATGAGTGGCCCGATCCCCGTGAGCCCGAGCAACGCGAGGCCAATGGGGATATTCACCTGGTTGAAGAACGGCGGCCCCACCGTAACCTGAGTGCCGCGGACCAGCTCAGAGATCATGGGGAACATCGTGCCCCACAGCACCGAGAACGCGATCCCCACCAGCAGCAGATTGTTGAACAGGAAGCTGGCTTCGCGGGAGACCATGCTCTCCAAGTGGGACTCGGGCTCCAGCATCGGTAGCCGCCACCAGATCACTGCGGCCGTCACGACGATGATGAAGATCAGGTAGAACCCGAAGTACATCCCGATAGGTGACTGCGAGAACGAGTGGACGCTGGAGATGATGCCCGACCGCGTGATGAACGTGCCGAAGATCGACAACAGGAACGACAGCGCGACGAGCACCATGTTCCACTTCTTCAGCATGCCACGTTTCTCCTGGATCATCACCGAGTGGAGGAACGCAGTCATGGTGAGCCACGGCAAGAAGCTCGCGTTCTCCACGGGGTCCCAGGCCCAGTAGCCGCCCCAACCGAGCTCCACGTAGGCCCACCACATCCCGAGCGTGATCCCGATGGACAGGAACAGCCAGGAGATGATCGTCCACTTCCGAATGGCGTGCAGCCACCCCGTGTCGAGCCGCTTGGAGAACAACGCGGCCATCGCAAACGCGAACGGGATCGTGATGCTGATGTACCCCAAGTACAGCAGGGGCGGGTGCACCACCATCCCGGGGTTCTGCAGCTGCGGGTTGAGACCGTTCCCGTCGGCCGGCGTGAACGCCAGACGCTCGAACGGGTTCGCCGCGAACAGCGTCACCAGCACGAAGAAGAAGATGACCGACGCCGTCACGGCCCCCGCGTAGGGCATCAGATCCTCGTAGCGCCGGCCGGTGAGCCACTGTGCCAACGCCCCGAAGATGCTGAGTACCACCGCCCAGAAGAGCAGACTGCCCGCCTGCCCACCGTAGAA
>JBDGYO010000486.1:0-2177 GCA_039584015.1 Gemmatimonadota bacterium
GGCTCGAGCGTCTGCCTCGCGACCGAGGGCGTGCAGGCACACCGCGCGCACTCCTTCGTGGGCAGCAAACTCGATGGTCAGGCATTCCTCACTCTGGCCTGCCAGGACCAGCGCGAGCCCCTCAAACGCTCGGCCTTCGATGAGCTCCGGCTCCAACTCGACCGCCCGCCGCGCAGCCTGAATCGCGGTCTCATATCGGCCCAGCTCCAGCGCCGTGACTGCTACCCCCATGTGGCGACTCGGTGCGAGCGGCCCCAGCGCAGCACCACGCTGGCTCGCGGCGAGAGCCTCCTCCCGGCGCCCCTGCTGCGCCAGCACCGCCCCAGACCAGGCAACGACCTGGTTGTCATTGGGTGAGAGCTGCAGCGCTCGGCGGAAGTCGGACGCGGCATCCCGTAAGGGGCCGAACGCGCGACTTACCACGTACCCCCGTGCCGCGTACGCCTCCGCGCTGCTCGGATCCAGCTCGATGGCGCGTGTCGCGGCCGCTAGAGCGTTGCCCGCAGCCTGGTAGCCCGACACACCAATCTCATGTCGGTAGAAGAGCGCCACCATGTACGCGGTGGACAGACCCTCGTAGGCGGCTGCGTAGGTGGAGTCGAGCGCAATCGCCTCACGGAAGTTCTCGAGGGCGCGCCTGATCCCTGTCGGCGTGCGGCGCCCCAGCCCGGACTTGCCGCGCAGGAACGCGTCGTGCGCTGGACCACCAACACCCTCGACCACTGCTTGCCTGGCCGTGAGGTTCGTCGCCCGACTCACCAGCTCGGTAAGACCTTGTACCAGGCCCTGCTCGACGACTGGCCCACGCTCCGGAGCCACTACCCAGGATCCGCGCTCGAGCACACTCCCCGAACGACCGTCGAGCAGCTCCGCGGTGAGCCACACCGTGTCACCCATCACGCGAAGCTGACTCGCGAGAATCAGCCGCACCTGAAGCTCGTCCACGATCTCACCCGGGCCGACTCGCTGTTCGCCCATCGCCCGAACGGAGATGTACGAGGACAGTTTTAGCTCGGGAGTCTTGGAGAGCACACTGATGGCTCCGTAGGTCACGGCCTCCGCCAGGTGATCGAGCACTGGTACGCCGGTGAGGTTCTCTACCGGCATGATCGCGAGCGAGTCGACGTGGGTGGGTTGCTCCGCCAGCACGGGGTACGCCGGCGGACTGGAGGACAGCTGCCATGTGAGCAAGACGACTGCTGCCACACCCAACACTCCCGCCACGGGCCGCCACCACCTCGACCACGCGCCGTCCCCCACGACCCCAGCCCGGATTCCCGACCCCGACGTGAGCACACTACGCAGCCGATCCAGCGTGACCTCGAACTCCGCGGCGGTGGCGTAGCGCTCCTCCGGTGACTTGGCGAGCGCTCGCAGCACCGCCCGGTCGACATCCTCCGGAATCGACTGCCGCTGCCCGGCGAGTGAGCGCGCGGGCTCGGTGATCTGACGCCGCAGGATCTGTTCCGGAGCGCCCTGTCCGAACGGCGGCTGGCCCGCCAGCATTTCGTACAACACGCAGCCGAGCGAGTAGGTGTCGGTGCGGCCATCAAGGTCCTCGCGGGCCGCCGCTTGCTCAGGGCTCATGTAGGCCGCGGTACCCAGCGTTAGTCCCGTCTCGGTGAGTACCTCCTCGCCGGCGGCACTGATGGCCCTGGCGACACCGAAGTCCGTCACGAGTGGATGTCGGTCGTGCAGCAGGATGTTGTCGGGCTTGATGTCGCGGTGCAGCACGTTACGGCGATGCGCGTATTCCAGGGTACCGGCGATGTCGCGCGCGATGCGCAGCGCCTCCGTCAGTGGCAGAGCGCCCTTTGTGCGAATGTGCTCGCGCAGCGTCTCACCCTCCACGAACGGCATGACGTAGAACAGCATGCCAGCCCCCTCGCCAGCGGCGAAGATTGGCACTATGTGGGGGTGTGTGAGGTTCGAGAGGAAGTCGATCTCGCGCAAGAACCGTTCGCGCCCGAGCCTGGCAGTGAGACCAGGGTCGAGCACCTTGATGGCTACCTTCCTCCTGGGGTGGCTTTCCTGCGCCAGATACACGGTCGACATCCCCCCATGCCCGATCTCCTTGAGGAGCGTGTAGCGCTCCGGTAGCGCCGCCTGAAGCTGCTCGAAAGTGTCGTCCATGTGCAGAGACTGGCCCCCACGCCGTCGAGGCCATCTGTGGTTCG
>JBDGYO010000087.1:0-24494 GCA_039584015.1 Gemmatimonadota bacterium
GAACGACACCTCGCGCGTGATGAAGTCCACCGACTGGTAGGCGGTCGTGGGCGAGGCCTCGTAGTAGAAGGCCAGCAGGATCCCGGTGAAGATCTGGACGATGAACAGGTAGGCGGGCGTGCCGCCGAGGGCGAACCACCAGCGCTTCAGGTGGTAGGGGACGGGCTCGTTGGTGAGCTCACGGAACTGCTGGCCCGAGACCGGCAGACGCTCGCCGAGCCAGTTGCCAACGGCTTTCATCGGCATCCCCCGCTAGGCATTGGCATCGCGGCCTCCCCGCGGGCGACACGCGAGACAGGGGTCGTGCCCCGGTCCGCTGATGGAAGACGCTTCCTCCCGGATCACGCCGTCCCGCCCCACGTCGGCGAACTGCGGTGGTGGGACGGCAATGTGGAGGATGCCGCTCTCGACCTTGAGGTCGTAACGCGGCAGGAACTGGCCGGCCTCGCCCGGGGGCCCGGCAATGGCCCTGCCGGTGGGGTCGAAGATGCCGTTGTGACAGGGGCAGAAGAAGCGGTCGTTCTGCTCCTCCCAGCGTACCTGGCACCCGAGGTGCGGGCAGGTGCTGGACAGCGCGATGAAGTCGTCGGCGTCGCCGTTGCGGCTGCGGCGGGTAATGTTAATAGTCTCACCGGAGGGGCCGCGGTACCGGACGGCCTGGCCTACCTCGACCCCAGCCACCTCGATCACGAACTGCCACATTACCTCACCGGTCTTGGCAGGATACAGGAACCGGCCGGCGACCACGGCGAACGCGCCGTAGCTTCCCACCAGCCCCACGGCCATGGCCGCGCGCGAGGCGTTTCTCAGGAATTCTCGCCGATCGGAACCTTCGGAGGGTGGCGCAGACCCGCTCCGCTCATCATCCACCATACTCATCCTCCGCCTCGGGGCTGCCTGGCCGCGAGCCGTGACCCGGCCGACGTCCAGCCGTCGATGAGAGGTCGCGGCTCCCGGTGCGGCAATGGACAGACGGCCGTATCTGGAGTAGAATCCCGCTAATTCTCACCTCGAGGTGAGAAATTGCCTAAGGGGTCGGCCAGAGTCAACCGCGCCGATTTGCGAGGGATTCGGGCCGCCCCGGGGGATCTTCGTTTCGAATCATTTCGCTCTTGGGAGGTGGGGATGTCAAGATGTGAGCGACTCCGCCGCGCGCCCGGCCTCGTGCTGTGGGCCGCGCTCCTTCTCCTGCTGTCTCTCCCGACCGCGCTCCTCGCACAGGACGAGCAGAAGTACCCGACGTTCCGGTTCGAGGGGCAGCTGCGGTTGCGCACCGAAGCCGACGGCCGAACGGTCGGCACGGATCCGGACTTCGCGACCCTCTCGCGCATTCGCTTCGGCGTCCGCGCGGGCCTGCTCGACTGGATGGACGTGTACCTCCAGTTGCAGGACGCGCGCGCGTGGGGCATCGAGACGAATACCCTGGTCGACGCCAGCGCCGACCTGTTCGACATGCATCAGGGGTATGTCGACATGGGGGCCAGGGAGACGTTCACGGCACGGCTCGGCCGGCAGGAGATGCCCCTGGCGGACGAGCGGTTAGTGGGTGCCGTGGGATGGAGCAACACCGGCCGGTCGTTTGACGGCGTGCGCGCGTTCGGCAAGGATGGCGCGATCGGGTGGACGGCGTTCGTGATGAACATCGTCGAGCGCGACTCCCTGCTGGCGGTGGGCCTCCATCCCCAGGGGAACCAGGGTGTGTTCGACGACGGCTGGCTGATCGGTGGGGCCGCCTCCGGGAAGTACGGCGACGTGACGACCGAGGTGACCGCCGTGTACGACCGTAAGGCGGCGACCGACGAATCGTACACGGTGAACCTGCGGCTGCATGGGCGCTCGGGGGTGTTCCTCTACGAGGGTTCCTCTACGAGGGGGCGGGGGCATATCAGTTCGGCCCCGACCGCAGCGCGTGGTTCGCCAGCGGGAAGGCGGGCGTGGCGGTCGGCAAGGGAACCGTGGCACTGCAACTGGACTACCTGTCGGGAAACGCGGACCCGGCCGACACGCAAGACAAGGCCTTCAATACCCTGTACGCCACGAACCACAAGTTCTACGGCTACATGGACTACTTCCTGTTCATCCCGCAGCAGCTCGACCGGGCAGGACTGGTGGATGCCATCCTGCGGGGCTCGTACGCCACGTCGCCAACCACGTCGCTGCGGCTCGACATCCACCGGTTTCGCACTGCCCAGGAGCGAAATGGATTGAACACTCTGGGGACCGAGATCGATCTCGTGGGCAACTGGCGCATGGCCAAGCCCGCCAGCCTGCAGGTCGGTGTCGCGGCGTACGTACCCGAGGAGCTGATGACGCAGCTCTCCCCCGCGTTCGCGGGCGGAGAGAGCACGACCTGGTGGGGCTATGCGCAATTCACCGTGAATTGGCCGTAGGCGCACCCACTGTCAGGAGAGTGAAACGGCCGCCGACATCGCGTCGGCGGCCGTTGTTCCTTCAGGTAGGTTGTTCGGTGCGCTACCGCGGTTCGGCCACCAGCTCGGCTATCCGCCGTCGCGCGTCCTCGACCCGCCACTGCAGCTCGGGGTCGGCGTCCCTCCACAGCTCGACCAACTCGTTGTAGTACTCGATGGCCTTGTCGCGCTCGCCGCGGTCCTCGTATAGTGTGCCGAGACGCTCGTAGTGGAGGGCCAGGAAATACGCGTCGTTGTCAATGCGGGCGTTCCCGTACCAGGGAGTCGTCACGTAGCGCTCGTAGGCGGCGATGGCGGAATCGGTCTGCCCGAGCGCCTCGTAGGCGAGTCCCAGACGCCTCTTTCTCTCGAGCGGGTTGCCCGCGGCCTGGTCGGCCAACCGGTATTCCGCGATGGCATCGTCGTAGCGGCCTTCGGCGAACGCCACATACCCCCAATTCTCACGAACCGAGCCTTCGTCGAACTGCTGGGACTCGGGCGGTACCAACGCCTCGTACCGTTCCATCATGGCCCGCGCCAAATCCGGTCGCTCCGCTGTGGCAAATGTGGCACTCAGGAACAAGTAGGGCCGGTCGTCGGGTCGCATCGCCTCCATGGGGTAGCGCCGCAAGGCTTCCTCGACGTCGCGCACGGCGTCCGGTTTGTCCTCGAACCGCGCCGTCATTCCAGCCAGCAGTACGGCTCCCCTCAGGGCTATGTGTGGGATGCCGAGCGTCTCGGCGTCGGCGATGGCGGCCTCGAGATACCGCCGTGCCTCGGCCAACTGGCCGCGCGTGAGGTGAATGCTGAAGAGTGTGTACTGCGTTCCCAGCCGCCCGCCCACCGATGCGCGCCGCTCCTCCAGCAGCGCGCGAGCCTGAGCCAGCGCAGTCTCATAGTCGCGTAGGCTGGTGGACCACCGGATCATGGCGGTCCCACCGTTCCGTTCGGGGCGTGCCAAGGAGTCGCGGACGAGGCTGGCCCTGGCCTCGTCGAACTTTCCCTGGGCGAACTGCACGCGCACCAGCCCGAGCATGGCCGCATCCACGGCGGGCGGGTCGATGTCCCGGTCGAGCTGTGCTGCACGGGCGTAATAGCGTTCGGCCGCGGCCCAGTCGCGCAGGTTCTGGTACTGGACGCCCAGGTTGTTATTGCCCAGAGCGTCATCGGGGTACGCCTCCAGCAGCGTGAGGTAGGCCTCGATCGCGTTCTCCGTTTCGCTGCGAGACCAGTAGTACGTGCCCTCGGTGAGGTAACGCTCGCGTTCCGTCAGGCGGTCGCGCTGTTCGAACGCCGTAGCCAACGCCTCCATGCGCTCCGAGCGGCGCGGCGCCCAAATCCCCAGCCTACGCCAGGCCATGGCGAACTCTGGATCGAGCGCCACGGCCTGCTCGAGCAGACCCATGCCATGAGAGTCGTCGGGGTCGTCTGCCAGGACGCGCACTGCTTCGGCGTACATGCGCAGCGCCTCCAGCGACCGTGTGGTCAGGTCCTCGAGCGGTGGGTTGGCGCGGATGATCTTCAACGGATCACCCAGCCGCTCGCGCAGCTTGCGTGATACGCCCTCGATCGCCCCGATGATGTCCTCGGCGCTCTCGGCCGTCTGCTGCAGGCTCGCCAGCTCGATCCCGTTCTCCGCCTCGACGAGTCGCACCGAGATCACGTAGAGATCGCCCAGCGCGCCCACCTGGCCCGCGATCACCGCCTTGTGGCCCTGGCGCACGGCCACCTCGCGGGCGACCTCGACGTCGATGTTCGAGCCGCGCTCCAGCCGCATGCGGCGCAGCACACGGCCCACGTAGCTGGGATCGGCGACGGAGACGACGCGGTTCTGGGAGAAGTCGATGCGGAACGCCTCCGTGACCACGGGTCCGAGCATCGAGTCGGCCGTCAGATTCTCGAAGTCGGCGAGCACGACCCAATCGCGCTCGTCGATGACACCCTTGGCGAGCAGCGTGCCCACCGGCCCGATGCCGAGCAGCCGCATGCCCATGTAGATCGCCGTCACCGTCGCCAGGGCTCCAAAGGCGACACCGCCGCCCAACAGGGCACGACGCCAGGTGAACGGCTTTCGCATCCCCGTGTACGCGGCGGTCTGGCGTCCGCCGAGCTGGGCGAGCTCGCGGCGCCGCTCCAGGTGGGCCGTGAACGTCACGATCGGCAGGCCCACGGCGAGCAGCACCGTCGCCCCCGCAAACACCCAGTCGGGCAGACCGAGCTGCTGTACCAGCACGTAGGAGAGGCCCAGGACCAGAAGGGCCGACAGCAGGTAGAAGCCTACCGCTGCGATGGGCAGAGCTGCCCTGGCCGACACCTGGGGCAGCGCCATGCCGGCGACGCTGCCTCGATCGAGCGCTTCGGCGAACTCGGTGGCCGTGCGGTACCGATCGGCGGGCACCTTGGATAATGCCTGCGTGATCGCCCCCTCGACGCCCATCGAGATCGTGTCGCGCACGGTGCGCAGGCTGGGCACCGGGTCCATCGCGTGCCGCGCCATGATCGCCTGGGCCGTGGGCCCGGTGAACGGCGCCTCGCCCGCCAGCATCTCGTACAACAGGCACCCCAGCGCGTATACGTCGCTGCGCGCATCGATCGTCCCGACGCCGGCCGCCTGCTCGGGGCTCATGTACGCGGGGGTGCCCACGGCGACGCCGGTCTGCGTGAGTTTCTCCCCGCCCGCCTCGGTCACCGCCCGGGCGATGCCGAAGTCGCTCACCACGGCGTGCCCCGACTGGAACATGATGTTCTCGGGCTTGATGTCGCGGTGAATAACGCCGTACGCGTGCGCGTGGCTCAGCGCGTCCGCCACCTCGCGGGTGATGCGCAGCGCCTCGTCCAGCGGCAGCTGCTGCTCGCGCGCGAGCAGATCGCGCAACGACTCACCCTCGACATAGGGCATCGCGTAGTACAGCAGTCCGTCGGCCTCACCCGAGTCGTACAGCGGCAGGATGTTGGGATGGTTGAGCTTGCCGGCGATCTCGATCTCGCGGATGAAGCGCTCCACCCCGAGCGATGCCGCCAGCTCGGGGCGCAGCACCTTGAGCGCCACCGTGCGGTCGAGCCGCAGGTCGCGCGCCAGGTAGACGACGGCCATCCCGCCGCTGCCAATCTCGCGCTCGATGGCATAGCGGTCGGCCAGGGCCGCCTTGAGGTGTTCCAGAGTGTCTGTCACGTTGGGCGCCGATCAATCCCGATGGGACCGGTAAGGATAGGACTTTCCGGCGGGGCGTGCCAGAGTCGCAAATAGACCGGCTTGACGCGCGCTTGACGACCCACCGTTGATAGTTGACCAGGTGAACATACCTTGGACTCGGTGTCCTTCGCGGGCGCCGTTCGAAAGGGGATCGCCAACGATGTTCCGCCTTTCGAAGTGGTACCTCGATTGCGTGGCCGCCAACGGTGACGCCGCGGTGCTGTACTGGGCGTCGCTACGGTGGGGGCTGTCGCGCCTCCGCTACGGCGCAGCCCTCCTCGGTCGGCGCAACGGCGACCCCACTCACCGCTACACGTTGCGTCCCGGAACGGCGCCCGCATGGGTCGAAGACGGTGAGTTGCACTGGTCCAGTCCGCGACTGCGTGCGGAAGGTGCCTGGAAGCGCAGCGCGGGAGGCATCGAGCGCACGCTGCTGGATGGCCCTCGGGGGAGCATTCAGTGGAACTGTGTGTGTCCCCGCGCGGATGCCACGGTCCGCATCGGGGACCACACGGTGATCGGCCGGGGGCACGCCGAGCACCTCACGACGACCGTGAAGCCCTGGCAGCTCCCCTTCAACGAGCTGCATTGGGGGCGGTTCCTCTCCGCCACCGATTCCCTGATTTGGATTGCGTGGCGCGGTGCGTCGCCGGCCACGTGGGTATTCCTGAATGGCGAGGAGCGGCGCTCGGCGGAGATCACTGCAACCTCGGTGAGCGTCCCCGAAGACGAAGTGGCGCTCCGACTCGATGACGGGCGGGTGCTGCGAGCGGGTCTCCTGGCCACCACGGCATTGCGGTCACTTCGCGCCGGGGCTCGGTTGATACCCCGCTGGCGCGTGGCGCACGAGGAGAAGTGGGTCAGCCGAGCTACGCTGGGGTCGCCCACGGGATGGGCTGTGCACGAGGTGGTCCGGTGGCCGTGAACCGGTGGCTCTACGGAGCGCTGTTCGTGGTCGTGCTCCCCGCGCTGCTTGTGTTGTGGGCAGTGGCGACCGACGATGTGGTGCCGTTTCGCGCACCCCCCTATCCGTGGTTGGGTGCCATCGTTGCCGGCAGTGCGGTGGTGCTGATGCTGGGAGGGGTGTGGGCGCTGCGGGTCTACGGACACGGGCTGCCCATGAATCCGTATCCCCCACCGCTGTACGTGGCGCGCGGCATCTATCGGTACCTGGCGCACCCGATTTACGTGGGATTCGTCCTGCTATGCGTCGGTGTGGCGGTGACCGCGCAATCAGCGAGCGGGCTCTGGCTCGTCTCGCCCATGGTGGCACTTGCGTGCACGACATTGGTGCTCGGCTTCGAGCGCCACGACCTGCGCCGGCGGTTCGGCACAGACCGCATGAGAAAGCCGCTGATCAGTCTTCCTCCCAGCACCGACGAGGCGCCGACGGGATGGGACCGCTTCTCGGTGTTCGTGCTGGTGCTCATTCCCTGGACGCTGGCCTTCGAGGGCGTGTACTGGCTCGGAGTTCCGCCTGATGCGATCGAGGCCTACCTGCCGTTCGAGCGCCGCTGGCCCGTCATCGAGTGGACCGAGGCGATCTATGCCGGCGTGTACGTGCTCGTGCCCGGTTCGGTGTTCGTGGCACGGACACGCGGTGCGCTGCGTCGTTTCGCGCTGACCGGCCTGATCGCGACCGCGGCGATTACCCTGGTGTATCTCACCGTGCCACTGGTCGCGCCTCCGCGCCCGTTCGAGCCGCAGTCGGCACTCGGACACGCGCTGATGTTCGAGCGCAGCATGGCCAACACCGTGGCTGCCTTTCCGGCGTTTCACGTCATCTGGACGTTCATCGCGGCCGAGGCCTGGGCGACGCGGGGGAGGGGTGTGGCCGCTGCCGTCTGGGTGTGGGCGATCCTCATCACGGTCAGCTGTCTCACGACCGGCATGCACGCGCTCGCGGACGTCGTTGCCGGCGTGGTGGCGTTCCTGGTGATACGCAACTGCCGCCTCGTCTGGGAGCTGCTGCGGCGTCAGGCCGAGCGGATCGCAAACTCCTGGCGTGAGTGGCGCATCGGCGAGGTGCGGTTCCTGGGCTACGGTGTGTACGCGCTGCTCGGTGGGGCGGTGGGGTTTACCGTCGCCGCCGGGGTTGCCGGCCCGGATGCCTTCTGGCAACTGATACTCATCCACTTCGCGGGGTTGATCGGGGCCGGTCTGTGGGCGCAAACGCTGGAAGGGTCATCGAAGCTGTCGCGGCCGTTCGGGTATTACGGTGCGGTCCTCGGGGCGGTTGGCACCACGATCGCGGCAGGCGTGGTGGGGGGGAACACGATGCTGCTCCTTGCTGCGATCGCCCTGGCGGCACCGTGGATCCAGGCCATCGGGAGGGCGCGGTGCCTGATGCAGGGCTGCTGCCACGGGAGCGAGGCGCCGGAGGGTGTCGGCATCCGGTATTGGCGTGAGCAGTCGCGGGTCAGCTATCTCGCGGGCCTGCGGGGCGTGTCGCTTCATCCCACGCCGCTGTATTCGATGATGGCCAACGCGGTCACGTGGGTGATCCTCCTTCGCCTCTGGGTGTTGGGTGCCCCGCTGTCCCTCATCGCCGGCGCGTACTTCATGCTCACGGGCGTCACACGGTTCGTCGAGGAGTCGTACCGGGGGGAGCCGCAAACGCCGGTCGTGGGCGGGCTCAGGATCTACCAGTGGATGGCGATCCTCTCACTGGTGGGGGGCGCCGTGCTCACCACGCTGCCGTCGGGCACTGCTCCCGGGCTGCCTTCGGTGCTCGATGTGAGAGTGCTCGTCGGGGCGCTCGGATTCGGCACGGCCTGTGGGTTGGCGATGGGAGCGGACTTCCCATTGGCGACGGGTCGCTACACGAGGCTGGCGCCGCCGTAGGTAGCAGGAACGCACATTCTCCGAGGTCTTTCACACTGGCTCCTGGTCGCGGCGCTGCACGCCCTCCATCTTTGTGCGTGTGGAGGGCACCCTCGTGAAGATCGCCTTTCTTGGCTCACACGGCGTCGGCAAGACGACCCTGTGCTTCGATCTGGCGTCGCGGCTCAAGCGGCTGGATTTCGGCGTGGATATCGTGAAGGAGGTCGCGCGCGGCTGCCCCCTGCCCATCAATCAGGACACCACGCTCGAGGCCCAGGCGTGGATCATCCACACCCAGATAGCCCAGGAGATAGCGGCGGCGACGCAGTACGAGGCCGTCATCTGTGATCGATCGGTGCTGGACAACTATGCGTACTTGGTGCACAAGGTGGGCCGGCGCCGGGAATTCGATGCGCTGACCGTGCGGTGGATGGACAGCTACACTGCGCTCTTCAAGGTGCCCGTGATCGAGGCGCCGTCGTTCGATGGAATGCGCGACGTGAGCGGGGCCTTCCAGATGGAGATCGACGCGGTGATCGACGAGTTGCTCGATGCCTTCGAGATTCCGTGTCACCGGCTCGATCCCGATGATCGCGAGGGTTGGGTGGATGCCGTGTTGCTGGCGATGGGCCTGCCCCTCAAACCACCACAGATAGACTTGTTTACCGGAGGTGTTTCGTGAGCACTGCTCGTGCTGCCAAGGTAGGACTCCTCTCGATCGTTCTGGCCGCGATGCTGCCAATCGTCGCCACGGCGCAATCCGCCGCCCCGAGCGACGTCCCCACGCCGGAGGAAATCATCGGCTTCGCGCCCGGCACCGATCTCATGCTGGCCGACTACGGCCAGATCACGGCGTACTTCCAGGCGCTTGCCGATGCCTCCGATCGCGTGCTCCTCGAACAGGTTGGCGAGAGCTCGCGCGGCAAGCCGATGTACATGGCACTCATCTCGACGGCCGAGAACCTCGCCAATCGCGCGCGCTACCAGGAGATCAGCCGGCGTCTCGCGCTGGCGAAGGACCTCACCAATGAGGAGGCGCGGCAGCTCGCGGACGAGGGGAAGGCCATCGTGTGGATCGATATCGGGCTGCACGCGACGGAAGTGGCCCACGGGCAGCACGGTCCCGCATTGGCCCACTGGTTGGCGACCTCCGAGGACGACGAGGCGCGCCGCGTTCGGGAGAACGTGATCCTGCTGCTGATGGTGAACATGAACCCCGACGGCCTGGACATCGTGGTGGACTGGTACCGCCAGGTCGTGGGGACACGGTTCGAGACGGCGCCGGTGCCCGAGCTGTACCACCACTACATCGGGCATGACAACAACCGCGACTGGTACATGTTCACGCAGGTGGAGCACCAGGCCGTGGCCCGGCAGCTGTATCACGAGTGGTTCCCGCAGCTGGTGTACAACCATCACCAGCGCGGGCCGTTCCCGGGACGCATCTGGATGCCACCCGTGGAAGATCCGATCAACCCGAATGTGGATCCCCTGGTCGTGGCCAGCCTCAATCTCATCGGCGATGCCATGAAGCGGCGCTTCACCCTGGAAGAGAAGCCGGGCGCGTCGAGCGGGATCGTGTACGACGGGTGGTGGAGCGGCTACATGTCGGAAGCCGCTGAGTTCCACAACATGATCGGCTTCATTACGGAGACCCACCTCTACGTGTATGCCACCCCACACTGCTACGAAGAGGACGACATCCCCGAGACCTTCGGCGCGCGTGCCGATCATCTTCCGGCCAAACGGCCGTCACCCATGTATCCCGATCCGTGGCTCGGCGGCTGCTGGCACATGAGCGACGCGATGGACTACATGTTCACTGCCGACAAGGCGGTGCTCGACGCGGCGGCGCGATACCGGGATGACTGGCTCCACAACATCTACGTCATGGGCGCGCGTCAGATCGAGAAGATGCGGGATGCCGAGGACGGCGGCTTCGCCTATGTCGTGGATCTCTCGGCGCAGCAGGACGCCGGGCGCGCAGTCGAGATGCTCCGCGCCCTGCGCTGGGGCGGCATCGAGATGCAGCGGGCGGAGCGGAGCTTCGAGGCAGGTGACCGCGACTATCCCGCCGGCACCTACGTCATGGGGCCACAGGCGTTCCGACCGTTCCTCGTGGATTTGATGGACGTCAAGGACTATCCCGAAATCCTGCAGTATCCAGGTGGGCCGCCCGATCCCCCGTACGACATGACCGGCTACGAGTTCCCGCACGTCATGGGGGTGCAGGTGGATCGCATCGACGAGGCCTTCGAGGTGCGTGGCCAGCTCGTCGGCGCGCCGGCCGAGATCGCGCTGCCGACCGGCGGGATCGACGGAGGGCGCGATGCGGCATTCATCTTCTCGCACGTCCCGAACCTGAGCGCCAAGGCAACGAACCTGCTGCTCGCCGAGGGCGCGACGGTGGCGTGGACGCGGGAGGAATTCAAGGCCGGTGGCGAGACGTGGCCGGCCGGATCCATCGTGGCCAGCGGCGTGGAGCGTTTAGTGGTCGAGGAAGTCATGCGTGCTACGGGCATCGAGGCGCGGGCGGATCGCATGCCGAATGTAGCGATGACCCAGGTGCGCGCGCCCAAGGTCGGGCTCTACCGCAGTTGGCGCGCCAACATGCCCGAGGGGTGGACGCGCTGGCTGCTGGAGCGCTACGCCTTCGATTTCGAGAACCTGCACGACGCGGACATCCGCTCCGGCGACTTGAGCGCGTATGACGTGATCATTCTGCCGGACCAGAGCGCCCGGCAGCTCCTGCACGGCCACCTCGCGGGGACGATGCCCGAGGAGTACACTGGCGGCCTCGGGCTCGAGGGTGCCCTGGCGCTCAAGCAGTTCGTGGAGCACGGTGGCTGGGTCGTGGCCGTCGACCAGGCGGTGGACTTCGCCATCGACCTGTTTGGCCTCCCGGTGCGCAATACGGTGCGGAACGCCGATCGCGAGAACTTCTTCGTTCCCGGCTCATTGGTGAAGTTCGAGCTCGATACGGCAGACCCGCTGGCGTACGGCATGTCAGAGGAGGCGATCGCCTTCTTCGTGAACAGTCAGGTGCTCGAGGTCATTCCGGCCGCCGAGGAGGGAGACCAGAAGATCGAGCGCGACCTGGTGCCGTACGGGACGTTTGCCGAGGAGGATTACCTGGTGAGCGGTTGGGTGTTGGGGGGCAGTCGTTACCTGGCGGGCGAGACCGGAGCGCTACGGGCGCCGCTGGGGGCGGGGCAGGTGGTCCTGCTCTCGTTCGAGCCCCACTTCCGTGCGCAGTCGCACAACACCTTCAAGCTGCTGTTCAACCCGCTCCACGCGGCGACGCTGGACCCGGCGATCTGGCCCGAGGTGTTGCAGCAGCACCGGGCGCGCCAGGAGCAGGAGGTGACGAGCCGCTGATTCGGACTAGCGCAGCCCGACCGTTCCCTTCACTGACGCGAACAGCTTGGCGGAGTCGTACCCGATTCCGTCCTTGAATACGATCTCGACGTTCTCGATGTCACCGATCGTGGAGGAGGGATCGCCCCGCACCACGATCAGGTCGGCGACCTTTCCGACCGCGACCGTGCCGACACGGTCATCCACCCCCAGGTACCTGGCGCCGTTGAGTGTGGCCACCTGAATGGCCCCCTCCGAACTGAACCCGGCTTCGACCAGCAACTCGACCGCCCGCCAGTTGGAGAAGCCCGCCACCACGCCGCCGTACCCCGTGGGGTCGGTGCCCACGACCAGGAGTCCGCCAGCCTCGGCGAAGGCGTGCTCCATCTCCATCTCCTTCGCGAATAGCACGGTCCAGGGCGAGTCCTCCTGTACGGCGATACGCGCGCGGGTGCGAAGGTACTGGTCGCGCGCCTCGGGCAGCATGGCGTCGAGCACACGGTTTGGGACGGGCGCGCGCCCCGGGGTATAGGTCTCGAACACCGGAAGCGTGGAGGTGAGAGCTACCCCGTGCTCGACGAGTGTGCGAACCACGTCGCGGAACTCGGGGCCGTCGAGGTCCACGTCCAGCAGCGATGCGGTCCGGTCGCCGCCGGGCGGGCACTGGTCCACCGTCTTGTCCGTCACGAAGTCGGTCGCCGCCAGGAACCCATGCTCCAGGTCGTCGATCCCCAGCTCGGCCGCCTCGCGGAAGGTCACCGAGCAGAGATGCCCCGTGAGCTTGAGGCCCCGTCGGTGCGCCTCGTCGATCGCCGCCCCCAGCTCGGCACGGGAGATGTGCATGTAGGCCTTGAACGACGTGAACCCCTCGTCGGCCCAGTGCGCCACCATGTCGCGGGCGTCCTCCGGCCCTGAGAGTGCCCTGACTGCGAGAATCGGGAGGCCGGGCCCGTTCAGATATGGTGCGGTCGCGTCGATCTTGGGTCCGGGGATCTCGCCTGCGTCGATCGCGCGCTTCAGGTTGAGATCGGCGTAGGGCATGATGCTGCCCCCGGTGCGGACAGTGGTTGCCCCGCCAGCGAGGTAGAGTGGCGGGAAGCTCACCAGCTGCGGATTGTACGCGAGGCCGCCGGCAGGGTAGTACATGTGCTCGTGCACCATCACGAAGCCGGGCAGCACGGTGTGGTCGGTCAGGTCGAGCACCTCGGCGTCACCGGGAATGCTCACCGAGCCGACATCGCCCACCGCGGCAATCTTCCCGTCGCGCAGCACCACCGTCTGGCCCTCCCGCGCCACCGCCCCGGTGCCATCGATAACGCGCACGTTGGAGAGCGCCACGACGCTGGCGTCCACCTGCACGAAGGCGCGCACCTGCTCGGACAGGGTGGGCATCTGCCCCTTGGCGATAGCCGGAGCACACAGTGCCAGGCAAAGGACGATCAGTCTTCGCATCGCAATCCCCGCAGTCAGTCGGTTGTGTGCTCGGCGATGATCTGCATGAGCACGGGCAAATCCACGTTCCCCCCGCTCACCACCACGGCCACGGATCCTTCCCGCGGCTCGACGAGTCCTGTCATCAGGGCGGCTAGTCCTACGGCGCCGCCGCCCTCCACCACCAGCTTGAGCTCCTTCGCGGCGAACGCCATCGCCTGCCGGATGGCATTCTCGTCCACCAGCACCTGTTCGTCAACGTGCTGTCGCACCAGCTCGAACGTGTGGCGGTTATCGATGCCGATCCCCCCGGACAGTGCGTTGGCGATCGTCTCCTCCTCCTCCTCACACGCGATCGGCCGCCCGGCCTCGAGGCTCTGGTGCATCACAGCCGCGCGGTCGGCCGACACGCCCAACACCCGAATCGCCGGGGAGTGCTTCTCGAGGGCAACCGCGATGCCGCCGATCAGGCCACCACCGGAGAGCGGCACTATCACTGTATCGAGGTTCGGGACTTGCTCCAGCAGCTCCAGGCCGATCGTGCCCTGGCCCGCGATGACGTGCGGGTCATCGAACGGGTGGACGTAGGTCAGGCCACGTTCCCGCTGGATCTCGAGGGAGCGGCTCTCGGCCTCGTCGTAGGTCGAGCCGTGCAGCACCGTCTCGGCCCCGTGCTGCCGAATGGCATCGAGCTTGGTGGGATCACACCACTCGGGGACGCAGATCGTGGCCGGGACACCGAGGCGCTCGGCCACGTAGGCTACTCCCCGGCCGTGGTTGCCGCTCGAGCAGGCTACTACGCCGCGGCGCCGCTCGTCGTCCGACAGCGCGAGCATCCGGTTGGCCGCGCCGCGCACCTTGAACGAGCCGGTCACCTGGAGGTTCTCGAGCTTGAGGGCGACCGGGGCCCCGCGTATGGCATGGGGCTACTTAGCGGCCGGCTAGCTCCGCGGCTCCCCTACCAGCCGCGCGATGCGCGCTCGCACGTCGTCCACGACGGGCTGTAGCTCGGCATCGGCGTTGCTCCACAACTCGACCAGGGCATTGTAGTAGTGGGCTGCGCGCTCGGGATCCCCGAGGCGCTCGTGCAACTCTCCGAGGTGCTCGTACACGCTGGGGAGCCATAGGGCATCTGGGAAGAGGCGGGTTGAGCTGGGTGTGTCCACGAAGCGCTCGAACACGGCCACGGCCGAATCCACCTCGCCGGCCATCTCCAGGGCCAGACCCAAGCCGTGCAGCGCAAGGTGTCGGCGCCCCAACTCCGCGTCCGACAGCTCGAACTCCATGATGGCGTCGCGTGGCCGCCCTTCTTCGAGGGCCAGATACCCGAGGGCGCGACGACGATCGCCCTCGGCTGCGCGGCGGTAGACTGGGTCCACCTCTGCTTGGAACTCCTCGAGCAGCTCGCGCGCGCGGCGCGTATCGCCGGCGAGCGCAAAGACCTCGGCCAGGATCGGGTAGGGGCGAGCCGCCGGATCGATCGACTCGAGCGGGAACCGATCCAGCGCCGCCTGCAGCCGTTCGAGGGCCCTCTCCTCTGACCCGCGGACGACAATATCGTACTGAGCATCCCGTGCAGTGAAGCGGAGGTAATCGGCGCCCAGTCCCGCGCGGTCCACGAACGCCAGCGCACGGGCAGCCAACCGATCTGCCTCTGATACCCTTCCCCGTAATCCTGCTCCCAGCTTGAGAATCAATCCACTCCGGAAACGGACGTAGGCACTCGGGGTCTGGTTATGGAGCGAGTCCATGATGGCGAAGGCGCGATCATACTCTCCCTGCGCGTAGGCAAGCTGGGCCCGCCGCTCCGGCACGGAGAAGTCCTCCGGAAAGCGGCGGGCCGCAACGTCCAGTGCCGCGGCTGCCTCAGCGAACTCGCCCAGATTGATTAGCGAGAACGCGAGATTGGTGATGCTGAGGTTGTTGGCGCTATCGACCGCCGTGGCTCGACGGTACGCTTCCGCTGCCTTGCGGTAGTCACGCCGCTCTCCTGCAAGCACCCCGAGGTTATTGAGCGCCCACGAATCGTCCGGGTCCGTGAGGAGGATGGCCTCGTAGGCCGCGATCGCCCGGTCGGGCTCGCCGGTGACGTTGTCGAAGTACGCCGCCATCGTCATGTACCGCTCGCGCTCCGTGAGGCGGTCCCGGTGCTCGTACGCTTTGGCGTGCATCTCCATCGCTCTCGCGCGACCGATGAGCTGATTACCGAGGACCATGCCGAGCTTGCGGTAGGCCATGGCGAAGGCCGTGTCGAGGTGGATGGCCTCCTCCAGGAACGGGATGGCACGGTCCTCGTGCCCCTGGTCGGACAAGACGAGCGCCTCCGAGTAGTGGCGCAGCGCCGCGAGGGATGTCGTCGTCACCCGCGACAGGGAAGGACTGCGCCGAATGCTCCGCAGGGACTCGCCGATCCGTTCCCGCAGTCTCGCCGACAGCCGGTCGATGGCCGGCACGAGGCTGGTGGGGTCCCGGGCCGTTTCCCGAGCGGAAGTCAATACCTCGTTCGACTCGGCGGCAACGAGCTGGGCCGAAAGCAGGTAGCCTGTGCCGGCCGCGTTGATCTCCCCGGCCAGCACGGCCTTGACGCCCTCTCTCAGCGCCAACTCCCCGGCCACGGAAAGCGGGAGTGGAGTACTGGGAGACCGCCCCATGCGCCGGAGCGCCTCGGCCATCTCCCCGGGCGAGACGAGCCGCACCACGGGCGACTGATCGAGGTCGATTCGGATGGCCTGTGTGACCGCCATGGCGAGCGTCGAATCACCGGTATGGTCGACGAAGCCGGCCAGCACGATGCGGTCCCGCTCCTCGAGGACCCCGGCCGCCATGAGCGTGCCGACCGGGCCGATCCCGAGCGCCCGCATGGTCATGTAGCCGCCGGCGATGACCGCGAGGCCGCCGAACGCGGCGGCGCCGCCGAGCAGGGCCCGCCTCCAGGTGAACCAGCGGCGGACGCCCTCGTCTCGCCCGCCGTGCGGCGCTGCCCTCCTCTGTTCGGCGTGGCCCGTCACCAGAATGACGGGCACCGCAAGCGCGGTCAGGGCGAGGGCGCCCAGGAACACCCAATCGGGGAGCCCGAGCAGCAGGACGAGTCCATACACGACCATGAGGGCCACCACCGTCCCGCCAACGAAGAGCGCCGCCATCCGTCGAGGCGACGCTGCGGCCACTACGATGGTCCCCGAAGTCGGCGTCACGATCTCCGCGCGCAGTTCTTCGGCAAAGGCGAGAGCCGTTGCTTGCCGGTCGGCGGGCGCCTTGGCGAGGGAACGACTCAGCGTGTGTGCCACGTCGCCGGGAACCGTGGGGCGCAGCGCCGTGACCTGAGGGGCGTCCGCCGTGAGGTGCTGGCGCACGATGCTCTCGACGGTGGGGCCCGTGAACGGCGCCTCGCCGCCCAGCATCTCGAATAGCACGCAGCCCAGCGAGTACACGTCGCTCCGTCCGTCGAGGTCCCGCTCGCCGGCAGCTTGTTCGGGGCTCATGTACGTTGGCGTCCCTACCGCGATCCCCGTCTCGGTGATCCGCTCGCCTCCGGCCTCCGTGATGGCATGGGCGATGCCGAAGTCCGCGATCACGGCCGTGCCCCCGGAGAGCAGGATGTTCTCCGGCTTGATGTCGCGGTGCACCACCCCGTGGCTATGGGCGTGGCTCAGACCCAGGGCCACTTCCCGCGCAACCTGCAAGGCATCCTCGACGGGAAGCTGTTTCTCGCGCATCAACCGGTCGCGCAACGACTCGCCTTCGACGTAGGGCATGACGTAGTACAGCAGGCCATCGGCCTCGCCTGAGTCGTACAGCGGGAGGATGTGCGGGTGCTGCAGGGCCGCGGCCACATCGATCTCGCGCAGGAAGCGCTCCGGTCCGATGGCCGCCGCGAGCTCCGGGCGCAGGACCTTTACCGCCACCTGGCGTCTGTGCTTGAGGTCCTGCGCGAGGTAGACGGTGGCCATGCCGCCACTGCCGAGCAGGCGAACGACCTCGTAGTGGTTGGCTAGCGCTGCCTTGATCTGCTCGAAAGTGTCGGGCACGGGCGGGTCCGGCGTGTCGTAGCGCCTAGAATAGCGCCCTATTGGGGGGATTGCCAGAACGGCGAGCCGCCCCTAAGGCTCGCCGCCCTGACACTGCTCAGCGCGCCGTCCCGCCGCGTCTTCGCGGCCGTTACTGCTCAGTTACTGCGTGGCGACTCGTCCGTTCGGCCGTCCGAGTACAACCCGACGATCTTCGTGGCGCGTCGTGCGTCGTCGAACACGATCCGCATGCGGAACGTCTTGGTGGACTCCAGAGCAAAGAGGTCGTGTCCCAGCGGGATCATGCGCGTCTCGCGGGTCGAGCCCTCCCGCCAGTATACGAGCCCCCCGTCATTGATCCCGATGTTCCTGGGGCCGTACACGCCCTCGTAGGCCCGCAACTCATCCTCCGAAAGGGCGACCGGTTGCATGTCGATGCCCACTTGCAGCCACGCCACGCGGGGATTGAGACGCTGTGCCTGAGTGGAGTCCATCGCCAGGGCCTGGTGGTAGCACTCCAGGGCCCGCTCGTAGTCGCCCATGCCCGTGTACCCCTCGGCGAGGTACGCCCAGGCGTACGCCGAGGGATCACGCTCGACGTGAGCGGTCGCCAGGGCGATGACGGCCTCGAACTCGCGCTGCCCGATGAGGAAGTCGCCCAGGCGGCCGAGCTGTGGCCTCACCACACTGTCAGGCTGCGCCTCGACGAACGCCTGGACCACGCGCATCCCCGCCGCCAGTCCCTCGTCCCGGAATGCTCGCCGCATCTCCATCTGGGCCAGGCGTCCCGCATCGTCCCAGCGGGAGTAGTCCAGGTTGTGGATGGCGTAGTGCGTGTCCTCGAAGAAGAACGATACCAGGTCCTCAGCAATGGCCAGGCCGTTCTCGCTGTTGGTGAAGTACACGAGCCCCGCGTCCTCCGCCGGGTAGCCGATCACATAGGCCCGAAAGTCCATGTTGTCGCCCCAGTGCCAGATTGCGGCCCCTCGCTCGGTTTCCTGTAGTCCCCACCCGAGCCCCCAGTACACATCGGGGACGAGCGAGTCTCGGTTGAACACCTGCGACTGTGGCGTGAGCATCGCCTCGTACGTCGCGGGCTCGAGTCCCTTACCCGTCATCATGGCCGCCAGGAAGCGTGCGTAGTCGACTGCGGTCGTGTGTAGGGTCGCCGCCGCGTGCGCCTGCTGGGGCCTCCCCTTGGGGAGAGGCGTGCCGATCAGGCCGTGGCCCGTCGCCGCCTGCTCGTCGTACGCCTCGGTCCAGACGTAGCTGCTCTGGGACATGCCCAGCGGCTCGAAGACCTCGCGGCGCACCAGCGCATTTGCCTCGAGGCCGGTCTGCTGCTCGATCGCCCGCGCCAGGAATCCGAAGCCTTCGCCCGAGTAGCCCCATTGTGTGTCCGGATCGCGCACCAGCTCGAGCGGCGTGCCGCCCCAGTTGGGAAGGCCCGTCATGTGGGACAGGACCATGCGCGTCGTGATCAACTGGGCGCGCTCGTCGTGCGCAACCCGGTCGTACTCCAACACGGTCCACAGGGGCTCATCGAGATCCCACTCGCCACGGTCCACCAGGCGCAGCACCGCGTAGGCAAACACCGGCTTGCTCAGCGATGCGGCCTCGAAGATCGTGTGCCCGGTGACCGGCTCGCCGGTCTCCGCGTGCTTGATCCCGAAGGCCTCGTGCCACGCGAGCTTCCCGGACTCGACGGTGGCGAGGCTCAGACCGGGGATCTCGGCCTTGGCCATCAGGGAGCGGACCTGCTGCTCCGCCTCGGCATCGGTCTGCGCCGCCAGCTTCCCGGAGCCCAGCGTGAGCTCCGCCGCAGCGGCGGTGACTACTATAATGAATGCGCTGGTGAGTCTCGTACCCACGTTTTCCTCCCGGCCTCACGGTCCTTGCAGATCTCGGCCCCATCCGTACCGTCAGGGGCCGCACGTCCTGGGGTCCTGAGTGTACAACGGAATGCCGGCCTGCAGGTTGCGGGAGCCGGCAGATCCGGAGAATTTCGATTGGGAATGCACCGTTCACCTTCCGTGAAGGTTTGATGGCGTTGACCCGTCAAAGGTTGAAAACGCTCAACTGGCTCTTCCTGGTAGCGCTGACCCTGCTCGGCCCCTCCAGTGCGAGCGCGCAGGCGTTCGAGGAAGTGAGTGACTGGGCCGGGATCGAGCACTTCGTCTACGACCCGCACCGCATCGCCGGCGGCGTGGCCCTCTTCGACTACAACGCCGACGGCTGGCTCGACATCTACCTCACCGGCGGGCTGCGTCGCGACCGGCTGTACGAGAATCGCGGCAACGGCAAGTTCCGCGACCGGACCAGGCAGGCGAGACTGAACTTCACCGACGACGTCGAGACGGTCGGGGTGGTCACCGGCGACATCGATAACGACGGTGACCGCGATCTCTTCCTCACCACCGGCGAGCACGACGTCAACTACCTGCTGCTCAACAACGGAGATGGCACGTTCAGCGACATCTCCGAGCAGGCGGGCATCAGCCGGCTGGCCGTGTGGGGCGGCGCGGCGGCCTTCGGCGACTACGATCTCGACGGTGACCTGGACCTCTACGTCGCCAACTACGCCACGTACAGCGCCATTCCCTACGACGAGAACTTGACGGGCGGGATCCCCAACTTCCTGTACCGCAACAACGGCGACAACACCTTCGAGGAGGTGGCCGTCTCGCTCGGGGTGGAGAACCCCAACGGCCTGACCCTAGGGGTGGCGTTTTCGGATTACGATGCCGACGGCGATCCCGATCTCTGGGTAGCCAACGACTTCGGGTACCTGTTCGAGCCCAACGCGCTGTTGCGCAACGAGTATCCCGAGCATCGCTTCACCGACGTTTCCGAGGCATCGGGGACCGCGGCGCCCATGAACGGCATGGGGATCGGGATCGGTGACTACGACAACGACGGGGATCTCGACTACTACATCGGCAACATCCAGGAGAGTGTGTTCTTCGAGAATCGGGGTGACGGCAGCTTTGCCGACATCGCGATCCCTAAGGGGGTGAACCTGCGCCTCTCGAGCAGCTGGGGGGTCGGTTTCCTGGATTACGACCACGACCTGGACTTCGATCTCTTCGTGGCCAACGGTCGGGTCATGCCGCGCTACAATCTGGCCAGCGCCGAAGACCTCCAGCGCATGATGCAGCCGCACGTGGACCGGCTGTACCGCAACAGCGGGTTCGGGACCTTCTACGACGTCTCCAAGCTGGAGGGGATCGCAGACAGCAGCCGGGGCCGCGGCATGGCATACGGTGACTACGACAACGACGGCGACCTGGATATCGTGGTGAACGTGCTGTCGATCGAGGAGCGCACGAGTCTCCATGCCAAGCTGTACCGCAACGAGGGCGCGAGCGACACCCATTGGCTCCAGGTGAGTCTGCAGGGCACCACCAGCAATCGCGATGCCTACGGCAGTCGTGTCCGCATCGTGGCCGGTGGGCAGAGCCGTATCCGGGAGATCCATGGGGGTTCGAGCTACGCGTCGCAGCACACGAGCATTGCCCACTTCGGTCTCGGGGACGTCGCCGGCGTCGACAGCCTGATCGTGACCTGGCCCGGCGGAACGAGGGAGGTGTTCACCGACCTGGCGGCGGATCAGGTCGTGCGCGTCGTGGAGGGTGCGGGAATCACCCGCTGAGGCGCCGCCGCCGCCAACCTGCTAGTTTTTCTCTCCGAATCTGGTCCCTATATCGCACCGCAGTCTGGAGGCAGCATGGCACGGGCAGAGGTCTTGAGGGGTTGTATCGCCGCCGCCCTGGTAGGGTTGGCGTTCGCGCGTGGCGCCGAGGCACAGGAGCTCATGCTTCTGGACCCGGATTACACGCAGCTGATCTCGCAGGAGGTCTCGGGTGACGCGGCGTACGAGTCCATCCGCTTCATGACCCAGTTCCACCGCCCACGGGGTGGATCGGACGGGTTGTGGCGCGTGGCTGAGTACGTGGCACAGCGGGCCGAGGCCTTTGGGCTGAGCGACGTGCAGGTCATCAAGCAGGCGTCGAGCAGCCGTCCGTGGAACGCCAGTTTCGCCGATCTGTGGATTGTGGAGCCCACGCCGATACGGATCGCGAGCACCCTCCAATCGGTGCTCCACCTGGCGGACTTGAGCCGCCCGGCCGACGTCACGGGTGAGTTGGTCGACCTCGGTGCTGGGGGGGAGAGCGACTACGCCGGTAAGGACCTGGCCGGCAAGATCGTGCTCACCTACGGGTCGCTGTCTGGCGCCATGCAGGACGCGGTCTGCGAGGGCGGCGCGCTCGGTGTCATCTGGTACCCGAGTCCGTTCTCGACGGACCTGGGCACCAGCGGGGCAGGCCCCGCACGTCCCGACCAGCTCCGCTGGATCCGGGCCCCGGGTCAGGGCTCCGACGGCTGCGAGCCGACCTTTGCCTTCGGGCTCTCGTTGCGGCAGGGTCTCGCTCTGCGGCAGCGACTCCAACGGACCGAGGAGCCGATCGTCATGCGTGCGGTGGTGGAATCGGCGTTCGAGTCGGAGCAGGGAACCGAGCCGTGGCAGGTCATGGTGGAGGCCTATATTCGCGGGACCGAGCCGGGTCTCGGACAGGACATCGTGCTGACCGGCCACCTCCAGGAGGAAGGCTTCTCGGCCAACGACGATGCGTCGGGCTCGGCCTCCGTGCTGGAAGTGGGACGGGCGCTCAACAAGCTGATCGAGGAGGGCCGGATTCCGCGGCCGCGCCGCAACATCCGCATGTGGTGGGTGACCGAGATCGGCAGCCAGCGGCAGTACTTCGCCGACCATCCGGAAGCGCACCGTGAGATGTGGGTGAACATCAACCAGGACATGGTCGGCGCCAACCAGGCGCAGGATGTGATGCGCAAGCAGAACATCACGCGCCTGCCCGCCACGCGATTCCACTTCTTCAACGACGTGGTCGAGTCGGTCGTGGAGTACATGGTGGCGGCCAACACCTACGAGCTGGCGCAGGCGCAGGCAGGTTCCGCCCTCTATCCGAAGCCGCACACGGCGCATCTGGGCACACTGCACCGCTTCAACGCCGAGATGATCTTCTTCCACACCAACAGCGACCACATGACTTTCCTCGAGGCGCCGATTGGCGTGCCGGGCGTGAGCTTCACCAACATGCCCGACCGATTCATCCACTCGAGCGACGACGACCTGTGGAATATTGATCGCACGCAGCTGGGACGGAACGCGGCGGCCGTGGCGCTGATCTCGTACGTCATGGCGAGCGCGGATGGGGAGGGGGCCCCCGTGATCAACGCGAACACGGTGGGGCGGGGGATGGAGCGTATGGGCCACAACGTCCGCCTGGCGTTCTCGTGGGTTGCCGCGGCGCAGGACCCCGAGCCCGCGTACTTCACGCGTTCGACCAGATCTGGTATGCGCGGGAACGCGAGGCCCTGGCGCTCAACTCGTTGCGGAGCATCACGCCCGAGCAGGACGACATCGTCGACCGCCAGTTGCGTGAGTTGGATCGGCGGGAAGACCAGGCCGTGCGGGAGCTGGAAGTGGCATACCGGCAGACCCATGGAGAGCGACCCCCCCAGCAGCGCGCGCCCGCGAGCGAGGCCGAGATGGAGCTGGCCCAGCTCCGCCCGACCTTGGTTGCCGGTCCCACCGAGTTCCTCACGCGTCGCCGTGAAGTGCGCGGGGTGCGCGGGCTCCACAGCCTCATGGCGTTCGAGGTCTTGTGCGCCGTCGACGGGCGCGTCACGGGGGTGGAGATCTACCGCTATGTGGCTGCTGAGGCGCGGGAGGCGGGCGCCCACTACTACGGGACCGTGACGGCGGAGAATGTGCTCGAGTACCTGCACAACGCCGAAGAGGCTGGACTGATCGAGCTCACCTCGGCCATGGGCGGATCCCGCTAGGCTCGACTGCCGCCGGAACCATCCGTGTGAAGGCCCTGTTCTCGGAAGGTGAGACCGGGGAAGGCGGGCAGCGCTGCACGAATGCTCTCGGCAAAGGGTGGTTCTCATGCAGGCCCAAAAGATCAGATCTGCACTAGTGGGCGTCGGGGTGGCGACCCTGCTCACCTTGCCGCTCACGGCGGCGCACCAGCCGTCCGAGGCCACAGAGGCGTCAGGCGTCTCCGTGGTCGCCATCAACCGTAACTGGGCCGATCTCCGCATCTATGTCGTGGCCGAAGCGAGCCAGCAGCGCTTGGGAGTCGTTCGGTCGTTCAACACCGTAGCGTTCGAGATCCCGAAGGTGATGCTCTCGCCGCGCTACGAGATTCGGCTCGCCGCGGAGGCCATCGGCAGTTCGGACAGGTATCTGTCCCAGTCGATCCTGGTCACGCCCGGGGAGACCATCGAGTGGCACCTCGAGAACCAGCTCGTGCACTCCAGCGTGCACGTGCGGCACGACTGAGCTGCTGAGCTAGCCCTCGATGCGGTTGCGGCCGGCCTGCTTCGCGCGGTAGAGCGCCTGGTCGGCCGCGTCGATCACCGCCAGGGGATTCATCTGGCCGTCGGTCGGCGCAGCCACGCCGATGCTGACGGTGACCGTCACCCGCTTGGCGCGGCGCCCACCCTTGCGCGCGTTCTTGGGCATCCTCTTCGGGCGGTCCGTCCCGCGCAGCTTGAACTTGGTATCCTCGATGTCCTGCCGCGCGCTTTCCAGGAACAGGAGCACGTCTTCCACGGGCTTGCGCGGGAACAGGATGGCGAACTCCTCGCCGCCGTAGCGGAACGCGCGCCCTCCGCCCGAGACCTTCTCCAGTTTTGCCGCCACCATGCGCAGGACCTGGTCGCCGACGTCGTGTCCATAGTCGTCGTTGAGGCGCTTGAAATGGTCCACGTCCACCATGGCCACCGTGTACTGCCCGCCCAAGCGCCGCACCGCCTCGTCGAGGGCTCGCCGCGCCGGCAGGCCGGTAAGGCCGTCGCGGTAGGCCATCGAGTACGACGTCTCGATGACGGCTACCACGAGGATCAGCCCTGCCGTGGCGAAATAGAAGGCTCGAGCATAGGGTGCGCCCGCGTTGAGGGCGAGGAACGACGCGACGAGCACCCAGAGGAATCCGCGTCCGGTGGCGTCGGGCCGGAGCAGGGCCCGCGTCAGCAGCACGACGAATGCCACGATCGTGGCCGTGAGCGCGACGTCCCCCAGGGCGGTCCACGGCACTTCCGGTTGCGGCAACAGGTGGGTGTCGAGCAGGGCGATCAGCTGCTCGGAGCGGCCCGCCAGCACCACGAGCGGGATCTGCAGCAGGATCGCCACCGCGCGCGCGATGCCGATCGGTGTCAGGAACCCCCGATCCGGAATCAGGAGCA
>JBDGYO010000088.1:0-9316 GCA_039584015.1 Gemmatimonadota bacterium
CCGCTCGGAGATGTCCCGGGCCAGGGCCAGCACCCGCTTCGTGCCCCCCTCCTCCAGCAGGCAGGTGCGCACCTCCACGGGGAATCGCGTGCCGTCCTTGCGGCGATGCATGCCGGCGACCGTCGTGGGGCCGGACCGCTCGATCTCCTCGAGGTTGCGGCGCAGCCGCTCCGGCGAGAAACCCTCCCAGACGTCCCACACGCGCATCCTGCTCAACGCGCCGCGGTGGTAGCCGCTGGATTCCACGGCGTGCTGGTTCACCTCCACGATGCGGCCGTTCTGCTCGATGACGTAGATGGCGTCGGCCGCCCGCTCGACCAGGCGGCGGAAGCGCTCTTCGCTCTCGCGCAGCTTCGCCTCCGCCTCCTTGCGTTGCGTCACGTCGCGCACCCAGGCGATGACCCGCCGCTCGCCCTCCATGTCCACCGCCGAGGCGGAGATCTCGGCCGCCAGCTTGGTACGGTCCTTGGTGACGCAGCTGAGCTCATCGGTCCAGCCCATGCCGTCGTGCAGCACGCGGCGGGTGAACGCCTGGAGCTGGCCCACCTCGTCGGGATGGATGGCGGAGATCGGCAACATCATGAGCTCCTCGCGCGTGTAGCCGAGCAGCTCACAGGCCCGCGGATTAACGTCCAGGATCGCGCCACCCAATGGCTCGATGACGAACAGGGCGTCATGTGAATGCTCGAAGAAGCTGCGCAGGCGCTCCTCGCTCTTGCGCAATGCCTCCTCGGCGCGCTGCAGCACCTGGCGCGCTTCGCGCGACGCCTCGAACTGCACCTCGAGGACCTCGAGCTCCGAGAGGAGCTGCTCTCGGCTCTTGCGTCCGACCTTGGCCGGCTCGTCCGCGGACACGTCTGACGATATTTGGTAAGTTCCTCGCCGACCAGGCAGGCTGCGCCGACATGGTGTCTCACGATGTAAGTCGTTACCCCATAGCATCTTTCGTCGATTGACACCAGCCAGGAACCCGACCGGTCCCATCCACGTTCTCGTATCCAACCACGACGTGTTGGGCGACCTCGCGGCCCTGTGAGGTTCTCGCTGGAGGGGTGAGCGAGCATCCACTGCTCGGCCTGACGCGTCGCGGTTTTCCACTGCAACCGAAAGAGGCGGCCTCCAATGGAGACCGCCTCTCGCGTTGGGATGCGCTGAGCCTATCCCGCCGTCTAGCCCTCCTGGGCCTTTGCCTGCGCCGCAGCTTCCGCTTCCAGGGTCGACCTCACCGTGATGGTCTCCAGCCCGTGGGCCTTGGGGCCGGTCTCCTGCTTGCGTAGCATGACCGCAAAGAGGAACCCGAGAACGCCCAACACCGAGAAGATCCACATGCCGGCGGCGTAGCCGCCCGGGTTGGCAGCGCTCGCCTCGAAGGTGTCGTTCGTCCTGCCGATGAGCCAGTTCATCCCCGCGACGCCGATCTGCTGCACCAGCGTCATCACGGCGTACCCGGTCCCGAGCCGGTTCTCGGGCACGATGTACGCTACGGCCGGCCACATCACCGCGGGAATGAGGGAGAATGCGAGGCCCATCATCACGACCGGCACGCCCAGCGGCACCAGCTGGTACGCCATCATCAGGTACACGGGCATGAGCAGGAACGAGCCCGCCGCCATGAACAGGGCGCGCTTGCCAAACCGGTCCACCAACAGACCAAACAGTGGCGTCGCGATCATGGCCGAGAGCGGCAGGATGCTGTTCAAGCCACCGGCGCCCTCGCGCGTGAGACCGTGGCCCTCGATGAAGAACTTGATGGCGAAGCTGCGGAACGGGAAGATCGCCGAGTAGAAGGTCACGCACAGCAGCACCACCAACCAGAATGACCGGTCGAAGCGGAACATGTCCTTCACGACCAGCCGGTCGATCTCGCCTCGCTCGCCCAGCGCGTAGCGCCGCCGGGCCCCCGTTTCCATCACGCCGTAGCCGATGGCGGGGATCACGCACAGCAGGCTCAGCACCGCTGCCACGATCAGCGGCCCCTGCCAGCCCGTGTAGGCGAAACCCGCCCAGCTGGGAGAGTTGTCGGCCGCCACCTGCCCCAGCCGTGCGAAGGTGAGGTTCAGCCCAAAGGCGAAACTCAGCTCCTTTCCCTTGAACCACTTGGCGAGCGCGGTCGTGACCGCCACGATAAGCGGCTCGGATCCGATGCCGAGCAGGAAGCGGGCCGACAGCATGACCGACAGCTCGCCCGAGACCGCATTGAGAATCGCGGCGACGGTGCACACGGCGCCGAAGAAGATGATGGAGATAACCGTACCGAACCGGTCGATCACGACACCGCCGATGAGCAACACGATCACCGCGGCGATGCTGTACACCGAGTAGAGCTGGCCGATGTTCTCGTCGCTGAACCCCAGGTCGGCCTTGAGAATGTCGGCGATGGGCGCAACAGAATCGTAGACGTAGTAATTCCCGAACATCGCAAGGCTGACGACGACCAGCACCGCCCAGCGGTAGAGCGTCGGCGGCGGTGGACGCACCACGTCTGCGGCTCGAGGTTCGGTCATGCGCGCGATCCTTTCGGCATCGACACCGTGTTCAGACGGACGAGAAGCGGTGGGAGGTGATGCGGGCCCAAGTATGGGCCGGCGGCCGCGCGAGCGCCAGCCGCGGGGCAGCTCCCTCAGACCGTGACGGGGAGACCCTGCTCTCGTGCGTACCGCATCAGTTGGCGCACCCCGCCCTTGAACGAATAGGCCTCGTAACCCTCCCGCTGCATGACCTCGGCGACGTAGGCGGTCTGCACGCCAAAGCTGCAGTAGAGTACGTAGGTCCGGGTCTTGTCGAGGCTCTTGAAGTGCGCCGCCAGATCGGCGATATCGCGCAGTTCGGCGCCGGGATAGTGCCAGTGTTGGAAGTGGTGGGGTTCGCGACAGTCAAACACCGCGGCACCGTCAGGAATCTCCGCAGCGAAGAGATAGGGCTGAACCAGATCCACATCCTGCAGCGCGCGCAGGTCCAGCGTCTTCCGCTCGGCGACCGCGTGCTGCAGCAATGAGAGGTCGACGTGTGATTCCTCGTCGCGGGCCGCTCCCGGCTTGGCGTGCGTCACCGGCCGGTCGGGCAGGATCGCGCAGTACTCCCGCACGTGCGCGCTCAGCACGGCCGTGCCGATCCGCTCGGCCAACGCGATGATCTCGAGCTTGTCGAGTCCGAGTAGCGGTCGGAACACGGGCAGCGAGGCCACCTCGTCGATGGCACGCAGGTTTCCCAGGGTCTGCGAGGAGACCTGGCCCACCGCCTCACCGGTGATCACCGCCTCGCCTCGGATGTCCTGCGCGACCGCCTCACCGGCGCGATACATGAGCCGCTTGAGCACCACCTGCCAGTACTTCGGCTGGACCTTCGCCTTGAGGTCGTCCACCACGGGTACGAAATCCACCGCGTGGATGCGCGGCTGATCCCCGAAGCTCCACTCGTCGGCCACGATCTTGGCCACCGACACCACGGCGCGCTCGTACGCCTCACCACCGAGGTTGCAGAACACGTAGTCGAGGGAGATACCGCGCTTAAGCATGAGCCACGCGGCCACCGCCGAGTCGAACCCGCCGGAGATGAGACACACGGCCTTGCCCTCGACGCCGAGCGGCAGCCCCCCGGGCCCCGGCTCCCGCCCACTGTAGAGGAAGGCCTCCTCGTCGCGCACCTCCACCGCAACGGTGACGTCGGGATGATCGAGGTCGACCGATGCGGCATGGCGGTCCAGGGCGGCGCCGAGCCGCACCTTGATGTCTTGCGCGGTGAACGGATGCGTGCCGACGCGTCGCGCGCGCACCGCGAACTTCCGGTCCCGCACCCGATCGGCGTAGAGCGACTCGCCGGTGCGCACGATCTCGTCGAGGTCGGCAGGCAGCCGTGCCTCGACCTCCGACACGCTGCTCACCCCGAACACCGCCGCCAGGCGCTTCAGCGCCGAGCGTTCGGACGCCTCCACCAGAATGCGGCTCCAGCGCGCGTCGATTCGGGAGTCGATGTCGGCGGCGGCGAGCGCATCACGCATGTTGCGCACGAGGCGCTGCTGAAAGCGCCGGCGGGTCCTGCGCGCCTTGGTGGCGACTTCAGGCGCCACGCGAACCAGGAAGAGTGTGTACTCGGGCGTCGCCTCCGACATCATGTACCCGTTATAGATCCCGCGGCGACCGCGCGCCACCACCCGGCACCGGCTCCACCTCCTCCGGCTCCGGCGTGTGGTCTTCCCCGGGGTTGATGAAGCGGTCGTGCTCGATGAGGTACTGCTTGTCGTACAGCTGGCGGTAGCGGCCGCGCTTGGCGAGCAACTCGTCGTGGGTTCCGCGCTCCACGATCTCCCCGTCCTCGAGCACCAGGATCTGATCGGCGCTACGGATGGTGGAGAGGCGGTGCGCAATCACGAACGACGTTCGGCCATGGCGCAGCGTGCGCAGGCCGTCCTGGATCATCGCCTCGCTCTCGCTGTCGAGACTCGACGTCGCTTCGTCCAGGATCAGGATTCGGGGATCGGCGAGAATGGCTCGCGCGATGGCAATCCGCTGGCGCTGGCCGCCCGAGAGCTTGATACCGCGCTCGCCCACGATCGTGTCGTAGCCGTCCTCGAACTCCTCGATGAACAGATTGGCGTGTGCGATGCGCGCGACTTCCTTGATCTCGTCGAGCGTGGCGTGCGGCCGCGCAAACGCGATGTTCTCGGCAATGGTGCCGTCGAACAGGAAGTTGTCCTGGAGCACCACGCCGAGCAGGCCACGGTAGTCGCGCAGGGGGACCGTACCGAGGTCACGCCCATCCACCGTGATCGTCCCGGCCTTCGGCTGGTTGAAGGCCATCGCCAGGGAGATCAGCGTGCTCTTGCCCGAGCCGCTCGATCCCACCAGCGCGGTGGTGGATCCAGCCGGCGCGGTGAATGACACGCTCCTGAGTACCGGGACGTCGGGGTTGTACTCGAACCACACGTCCTGAAAGCCGATCTCTCCGGCGATCTCCCCCAGCGGCTCCTTGTCCCAGTCCTCCTCTTCCTCGGTAGCCATGCGCCGGATCTCGCGAATGCGATCGAGGCCGGCGAAGGCCTCGCTGATCTGGGTGCCGATCTCCGCGATCGACACCAGCGGCGCGGCCACCAAGCCGGTGAAGAAGATGAACATCACGAAATCGCCGAGCGTCATCGTGCCGTCGAGCATCGCGCGGCCGCCCACCACGATCATGATCACGCTGATGGCGCCCACGATCGCCGTGGTGAACGCGCCGATCCCCGAGATTCCGGTGATCGCCTTGGCAATGTTGCGGAACAGACGGTGCACCCCGCGGGCGAACACGAGCTCCTCCCCCCGCTCGGCGACGTACGCCTTCACGACGCGCACGCCGCCCAGGGACTCGGCCAGCCGGCCCGTGACCTCGGCGTTGATCTTGCCTCGCTGGCGGAAGACGGGCCGCAGCTTGTTGAACGCGAACGCCATCGCCCCACCGAACGTGACCAGCACGATCAGAATGACCGCCGTGAGTCTCCAGTTGAGCACGAACAACACGGCAAGCGCGATGGCTGCCGTCACCAGTCCGCCGGTGAGCCGGACCAGGCCGGTGCCGACCAGGTTCCGGATCCCCTCGGCATCGGTCATGATGCGGGAGATGAGCACGCCGGTCTTGGTGGAGTCGAAGTAGCTCACGGGCAGCCGGCTCACGTGCGCCTGCACCGCCTTGCGCATATCGGCGATGGCGCGCTGAGCGGTCACCCCGAGTACCTGTGCGAGCGCGAACGAGGTCGTTGCCTGCACCAGGGTGGCCCCACCCACGGCAGCGGCCAGCGGGATGAGCAGCTCCGCCTTGCCCTGCCCGACCACGTCGTCGATCAGGAACTTGGACGAGCCGGGAAGCACGAGGCCCGCCAGCCGGTTCACGATCATGATGACCGCACCAAGCGCGAGGCGGCGGCGGCGCGTCCAGATGACCTCACGCGCCTCACGCCATACCTGCCCGAGATCGAGCTTCTTCTTTTCCTGCTTCTTCTGGTCGGTCACAGTGTAGAACTACTCACGAGGTGTTGGGCCCGAGTCAAGTGGCGCACTCGGGATTCCCGGCACGGCTGCCTCCGACACACCTGGCGATGAGCTAGCCACCGGAGCATCCTTGAAGTCGCGACCACAGCCTCGAGATCGCACCCGCGCTTCAATGGTGGAGGCCCAACCGATGCCAACGCCCCTACGATTTCCCGCGCGCCGCCTGCGCGCCGTGTCGTCCCTGCTCTGCGCCGCCGCGCTCCTGCTCGGTGCCGCCGCGCTCGAAGCGCAACAGCGCGTCCCGGGCGAGTCATGGATGCAGTACGCCTCGCCGGAGGAGGCCGGGTGGTCAAAGACCGGCATCGATGCCGCAACGGCCTTCGCCGATTCCGTCGGGTCTGCGGCCTTCCTGCTGGTGTACGACGGCGCGGTCGTCGCGAGCTGGGGCGACGTTGCGCGCCGCTACATGTGCCACTCGGTGCGAAAGAGCTTCCTGAGCGGCCTCTACGGGGTACACGTGGCCAAGGGCCACATCGACGTCAACGCGACGCTGGCCGAGCTGGACATCGACGACAAGGACACGCTCACGGCCGAAGAGAAGCAGACCACCGTCCTGAACATGCTCAAGGCCCGCTCGGGGGTGTTCCATCCCGCAGCGTACGAGACCGAGGCCATGAAACGCCGCCGGCCTGCGCGCGGCAGCCACCCGCCGGGCACCTTCTGGTACTACAACAACTGGGACTTCAACACGCTGAACTTCATCTTCGAGCAGCAGACCGGCACGAAGATCTTCGAGGAGTTCCGGGTCCGATTCGCCCAGCCGCTCGGCATGCAGGACTACCGCGTGCGCGACGGTTACTACCACTTGGAGCCGGAGAACTCGATCTACCCGGCCTACCCGTTCCGCATGTCGGCGCGCGACCTGGCCCGCTTCGGGCTGCTCTACCTGTACGAGGGCGCGTGGGGGGACGAGCAGCTCATCCCGGCCGAGTGGGTGGAGCAGACGCGCACGTCGTACTCCCAGACGGGGCGAAGCGGCAGCACCGACTACGGCTACATGTGGTGGGTGTTCGGCGAAGGTTGGGAAGAGTACGGCACCTACAGCGCACTCGGCGTGGGCAGCCAGACCATTACGGTGCTCCCCGCGCTCGACATCGTGTTCGTGCACCGCGTGGACACCTTCGCGGGTGATCGTGTGGGCATGCGCAACATTCTCGGCCTGCTCGACCGCCTGCTCGAGGCTCGGACGGGCGACGCGTCGCCCACTCCGAAGCTCGAGCCACTGCGCGACCCACCGCCAGCCGCGGAGTTCGTCACGCTACCGGCCGCCGAGCTCGCTGCCTACGCGCAGACGTACGCGTACCCCAGCGGCTTCCAGACGACTGTCGATCTCGTGCGCGACACGCTCGTGATGGACACGCCGTTTGGAAAGTTCGACTTGCTGCCGATCTCCCGTGAGGCATTCTGGATGGCGGACGCTGGAGAACCAGTCTTCTTCGCCACCGCCGAGGACGGCGCGCGCGAGCTGATCTCCGAGCGCGTGTTCAACCTCGAGGGGTACTTCCTGCTACGCACGGGCGATGTAGCGCAAGCGATCGCCGTCTTCAAGCGCAACGTGGAATACTTCCCGGACTCGTACAACGTGTACGACAGTCTCGCCGAGGCGTACGTGGCGAATGGGGAGCCGGAGCTGGCGATCGAGAACTATCGGCGCTCGCTGCAGCTCAACCCCGACAACCAGAACGCCGTCGACATGCTGCGCCGTCTGGGAACGCCCTGACGGCTGCGCCCACACGGTCGGGCCGCCCCTAACGCCCCCACGGCCCGACCTGTACTTTCTCGCATGGCCCACGCCCTCATGACGAGCGGCGGGAAGGATTCCATCCTCGCCCTCGACCGCGCGCGCGACGCCGGGCTCGACGTTCGATACCTCGTCAGCTTCTACGACGGGGCAAGCGGTCGCGTGCGGTTTCATGGAGTGCGCCACGAGTTGATCGGGCGGCAGGCGGAGGCGCTGGGACTGGAGTGCCTCACCATGCCGACGCTTCCCACCACCTTCGAGTCCACGTTCACCAAGTCGCTGCGCGAGCTCAAGGACCTCGGCGTCACGGGCGTCGTGTTCGGCAACGTGAACCTGGCCGACGTGCGGGCCTGGTACGAGGAACGCGTGCAAGCGGCGGGGCTGAAGCACGTGGAGCCACTGTGGGGCGGCCCGGCCGTTGAGGTGGCGTGGGCCGTGGTGGAGCGTGGCTACCGCGCCATCATCGTGAGCGCCGACGTCGCGCGGGGGGCCGCGCCGTTCCTGGGACGCGAGTTCGACGCCGACCTCGTCACGGAGATCAGTACACGGGACGACCTGGACCCGTGCGGGGAGCGCGGGGAGTTCCACACCTTCGTGTTCGACGGGCCGGAATTCCGTGCGCCCGTAGGGTTCTCGCGCGGCGAAACAGTGGAGTTCGAGGGACACCGCTTCATGGATCTGGTGCCGGCCGGCGCGGCCCGCTCGTCCAAGTGGGACTAGGCCTGTAACACCCTTGCCTCGAGGGCATCCAGCGCCTCGATGAACGCCTCGCCGAAGTAGTACTCCAGCTCGTCCCGCCCGCCATGGTAGATCGTGGGGCCGGTGTCGAGACACACCAACTCGTCCTCGTCCACCTCGTCCGCCACGCACAGGATGTCGTCGTAGAACGTGAGCGGGAAGAGACAGTCGACCATGGACTTCAGCTCGCGGTGGTCGAGCCCCTCCTCCAGACAGTAGGCGTGCAGCAGGCAGCCGCGACTCTCGCGGTTGAGGAACACGCACGAGCCGTTCACCACCCGCGTGCGGTGTGAGCCGCCACCGGGCACCTCGGGGTCCTTCTCGAACTCTCCCGTGAACCATTTGCTCCGTGGGATCTTCGTATGGCGCTCGATCTCATCGGCGTGCTTCTGGATGCGCTCATAGTGATACAGGTCCACGTCCACACCGTGCTGGCAACACCAGTCGTGACAGAAGTTGCACTGCAGGCAGTGGGTGAAGTACGTGCGGCGGAAGATATCGGTATCGATGTGCGTGATCACGGGCGCGCCGTAGCGGCTCGTGAACGCTCTGGGAAGGGCGACGACACCCGATAGAGTCATTGGGGAAACAATGTAATCAGTTGCGTAGTGAGACGGTCGCACCCTCGCCTGGGGTCCTCCCACGCGGTACACTTGTAGGTACACTTGTCGCTGAAGTCCGGCGGAAGGAACACCATGCCCGACGGTCGCACCAAGGAGCGCCACGAGGCCGCACTGGTGACCGTGAGCAACCGCCTGCCGGTCACGTTGCGCCGCGGTCCGCGCGGAGCCGAGCGGATACGATCGACCGGAGGCCT
>JBDGYO010000487.1:0-2171 GCA_039584015.1 Gemmatimonadota bacterium
CCGCACCTCCGCGGTGACTGCCCCCCAGAAATTCTTGATTCGGGAACCGAGGTACTCGAGAGCCCGTTTTCGCAGGTTGGGAATTTCGAGATAGTCACTCAACAAGTAGTAGCCATCGAGCTTGATGAGGGGGTTCAGATTGAACAGCGCTTTGATCCCCGAACTGGCCATGACGACGAGCGCCATTTGGCTCAACAGCGTTTCCGGAGCCGCCACGCGCCATATCACTGTGGCTAGGAGTCCGTCCGAGTATATAGAATCAGCCGTTTGAAAAGCAGCGTGAGCGAAAAAGGCGAAAACGGCGCCGAAGGACGCGGACCAACGGCTTCGTGAGAACCTGCCCTTTGCGTTGCCGGGTCGTTGGCAAGCCCTCGGGCTGGTTCCCAGACGCAGCTGGCGGGTTGTCAAACGCGAAAAACGCTGCCCGCCAGCCCCCTCACGCCCAACACAGCCGGTGCATCTTCCTCACGTTGTGCGTCAAGCAGATCAACGCCCATTCCGACTTCGCCTTCTCATACCCGCGCAGTAAGAATTGCCGTATCCCTCGCGCCTGTTTGATCTGTCCGAACACCGGCTCCACCACCGCCTTGCGCCGCGCGTACACCGCCCGCCCCGCCTTCGTGCGCAGCTTGCGCTGCATCCGCTCAACTCGCGTCAGCCCCCGCGGCATCCGTCCCCGTGGCGCTCGCGACGCCGCGTCGTTGTGTTTCGTCTTTCCGGTCGCTACCCACGCCTCGATCGCTCGCTTCGGATCGTCCTCCGAGGCCATGTACGCTAAGTTCTGCTCCGAACAATATCCGCTGTCGGCCAGCACGCCCAGCGGCCGCTGTCCCGCTTGCCGCTCCACGGCTTCCAGCAGCGGCACGAGTTGTTTCTTGTCGTTGGCTTCGTTGGTCAGCGTCTGTCCCACGATCCACTGACACACCGGTTCCACGGCCGCCTGCGCGTTGTAGGCTTGCACAAACCCGTCGCCGCCCTTCATGATGCGCGACGCCGGCTCGGTGAAGCTGTACTGATCCTTATCGCGCGGCTCGGCTTGCTGCGCCTCGTCCGGTGGTTGCCCTTGCGCCGCGGCGCGTTCCCGTGCCCGCTGTTCGAGCGCCTTCTTCGCCTCGCGGATGCGTTGGAGGCGGCTTTGGCGCCGCGCCAACTCGGCCGGCAACTCGTCGCCGCGCCGCTCGCCCCAGCGGGCGTCTTCTTCCTGGTCGACCCGCTCGGCCGCGGCCAGGATTTCGCTCACTTCGCGCTGCAGCCGCTGCTCGGTTTCCTGCATCCGCTTCCAACTCATCGCCTTGTGCTTGGAGGCGTTGGCCTTCATCTTCGTCGAGTCCAGCGACACTCGTCCCAGCTTCATCGCGCCGGCCTCCAGCGCCAGCCGCAGCACCTGTTCAAACAGCCCTTCCAAGGCCGCCAGATGAATCTTGCGGAAGTCCGAGAGGGTGCGGAAGTCCGGGCGGTTGCCCGCCGCCAACACCCGAAAGGCGATGTCTTCGTCGATCCGCTGCGCGATCTTGCGCGACGAGCGCACACCCACGCAATAGCCGTAGACCAGCAGCTTGACCATCAAACGCGGATGATAGGGCGGCTGGCCGCGCGTTTCGGCCTCGTAGTGGCGTTCGATGGCGGACAGGTCGAGTTGATCGACCACATCGCTGACGAAGTAGGCCAGGTGATCTTCCGGCAACCACTCGCGTACACTCGGGGGCAGCAGGAGTTCTTGTTCGGGGAGGTAGGGACGGTAGGTCTTACCCATAAACCATTATCGCCCACCCTTGTTTTTTCTCCAAGAACAACCTTGCGAATACTCGGACAGGCTCCTAGTGGCGAGGTGCACTCGGGCCTGCTGAGTCTGACCTTGCAGCTCTTCCGCGACGCGGAAAACCCCGTCTGACCTTGCAGCTCTTCCGCGACGCGGAAAACCCCGAGTCGGAGGGAAGGCAACGGGACTGCACTCTTGCTTGCTCGCACCCTGAGCCCGTCGCGAAGTTCGTCGATCTTCCGCGAGTGTCCCACAGGGGGGTTCCTTCCCCAGCCCACGGAACGGAGTAGGAACGGGATATACCGACAGGTTTCCTGCGAGTAGGCTCTAACCTGTCTGTTTCTTGGGGCTTAGTCCTGCTGGCGGTCCTTAAACTCTTCGTACCAGTTTTGGACGACGCGGATGGAGTGCC
>JBDGYO010000488.1:0-2167 GCA_039584015.1 Gemmatimonadota bacterium
GCCTGTGCGGTGGTCGTGAGCGTGACGGCGGTGATGGCCGCCAAAGTCAGAACGCGAATCGAGTGCATGCCGAGGCTCCTTGAGGTGTGCCGCACAAAGATCGCGGGACGGGCTCAGCTTGGCTACCCGCTCCGCACGTCGTCGTGGAGCGTTGACGAATCCGGGGCGGCCGGGTGATCTTACCCGCTCTCTCGTTAGAGTAGCACACCCCTACCCAGAGGCCCCATGGATCTCCTGCATGCCGCGGTACTGGTCGCACTCGGGATTGGCGTGGCTGCCCCGACGGCTACCGCGCAGCAGCGGACCCCGGTGACGATTGGCATCCTGACGGACGGCCCGCTGCTGCGCTTCGGCGAACTGGTGGACCAGATCGAGCGGGAGACGTCGGTGCTCCTCGAGAACCGGTTCGAGGTGCGCATCGGGGGGGACCAGACGCTGGCGGGGGATCACACCCTGGCGGGCATTCGGGCGGCGCTCGACCAGCTCATGGATCGGGTGGACGTGGTAGTGGTCGTCGGTACTATGGGGGCGCAGGTGGCTGCCGAGCATCCGGCACTCGCCAAGCCGGTCGTCGCGCCGTTCGTGCTCGACCCCTCGCTGCAGGACATCCCCCGACAGGGCGCCGCCTCCGGCGTGCCCAACTTCGTGTACCTCACGCGACCCGAGAACCGGGATCTCGCCACGCTGGCCGAGGTGGTCGCCTTTCGGCGCCTCGCGGTGCTCGTGAGTGCATCCGCGGTCGCCGAGATGCCGGGCCTGGACCGCCGCATCGAGGAACAGGTGGCGCAGGCCGGAGCCGAGGCCGTGGTCGTGCCGGTGGGCGACGATGTCCAGTCCGCGCTCGACGCCATCGAGGTCGCTGAGGCGGACGCCGCGTACGTGCTGCCGCTGTCGCAGGTCTCCGGTGCGGCGTTCGAGCGGCTGGCGGATGGCCTGGTGCGGCTCGGGCTGCCCAGCCTCTCCTGGTTCGGGGAGCCTGAGGTCCGTCAGGGCGTCCTGCTGGGACGGCGCCCCGACTCCTTCACGTTCCAGCTCGCTCGGCTCACGGCGCTCACCGTAGAACAGATCCTCCGGGGCGGTGATCCGGGGCAGCTACGTGTGACGTTCGTGCCGCAGGAGCGCCTGATCGTCAACATGGTGACCGCGCGCGCCGTTGGGGTTTATCCGTCGTGGACCATGCTCAGCGACGCACGGCTCATCGAGGAGCGGCCCGGGTTGAGGCCCGTGCCGCAGTCGCTGGACTCCATCGTGGGAGAGGCGCTGGCGCAGAACCAGGATCTCGCGTCGTTCGAGCGCGCACTGCAGGCGGCCGCCCAGGACGTGAAGACTGCGACCTCACGGCTCCTGCCGCAGCTCGACCTCGCCTTCTCCGGCCGTATCATCGACGAGGACCGCGCGGCCCGCAGCCTCGGGATCATGCCCGAACGAATGCTGCTGGGCTCGGTTGGGCTTTCGCAGGTCGTGTATGCCGACCGTGCGTGGGCGGATCGGACTATCCAGCAGTCGCTGCAGCGGGCGCGGGAGGAGGACTACACGTCGTTGCGGCTGGACGTGTCGTTCGAGGCAGCCGACGCTTATCTGTCGGTGCTACGCCGCAAGACCAACGAACGGATCCGGCGGGAGAACCTCGCGTTCACCCGCACAAACCTGGACCTGGCCGATGTGCGGCGTCAGACGGGCGCGGCGACCCCGGGCGAGGTGCTGCGCTGGCAGGCGCAGGTCTCCAAGGATCGCCAGGGGGTGGTCGGGGCAGCGGCCGCCAGAGCGATTGCCGAGATACGGCTCAAGCGCCTGCTGCACCGACCGCTCGGCGAGGAAGTCGTCACTCCCGAGGAAGAGTTCGAGGACCCGGTGATCCGGTGGGCGGAGGATGCACTGATGCGGCTGCTGGACAACCCGCAGCGCTTCGATGGCTTTCAGGACTTCATGATCGCCGAAGCGCTGGTCACGTCACCGGAGCTGCGGGCGCTCGACGCGCTGATCGGGGGACAGGAGCGGGCGGTGACGGCGGCCAACCGGTCATTCTGGCTGCCGGAGTTCTTTCTCGATGCGAGTCTCTCGAACCGGTTGCTGGAGGGGGGCGCCGGTTCGGACTTCTCGGGCGGTGGTCTGCCTCCCGGCCTGGTGCCGGAAGGGGAGGCCGACCCGTGGCGCTGGTCGATCCAGC
>JBDGYO010000489.1:0-2162 GCA_039584015.1 Gemmatimonadota bacterium
CCTGTTCGAGGAGATCACCAGGCAGCCGGAGTACTACCCGACCCGCACCGAGGCCCGGATCCTGGAGCGGCACGCCCCGGACATCCGTGACGCCACCGGGCGCGTCACGCTCATCGAGCTCGGATCGGGATCCTCCGTCAAGACCAGCTACCTGCTCTCTGCGTATGCGGAGGCGCACGGCGAAGTGACCTACGTGCCCGTCGACGTGAGTGCCTCGGCGCTCGAGCACGCGCAGGAGCGGATCGGCCGGTTGCACCCCAGCGTGCGGGTGGACGGCATCGTGGGCCGATATGAGGAAGCCCTCCCACAGTTCCGCCGGCACTCACCGGCGATGGTGCTGTTCCTGGGGTCCACGATCGGCAACTTCAACACCGGCGAGTCGCTGGAGTTTTGGCGCCGCGTCGAGCGGGAGCTCGCGCCCGGCGACTACGTCCTGCTCGGCGCCGATCTCGTGAAGGACAAGGCCGTTCTGGAAGCAGCCTACAACGACGCGGCCGGGGTCACGGCGACATTCACCACCAACCTGTTCGCCCGCATGAACCGCGAGCTGGGCGCCGGAGTGGACCTGGCCCAGGTGGAGCATGTGGCACGTTACGACCCAGATTGGCAGCGCGTCGAGATCTTCGTGCGCTTCAACGAGGCGCAGACGGTGCGGATCGAGCCGCTGGACCTGAGCGTGGACATTGGGGCGGGCGAGATGGTGATGGTCGAGATCAGCCGGAAGTTCGTGTTGGCCGATCTGACGCAGTACCTGGCGACGCTGGGCCTGGCCGTGCGCGAGGTGTTCACCGACGAACGGCGCTGGTTCGGCCTGCTGCTGCTGCAGAAGGGGACGGCCGGCTAGCGCCTGCGAGTCGCGCGGTGACGACACGGGGGGGATGGTGGCGCTGAGCTACCATCCCCCTCGCGCTTTGCCCCCGAGCCGCACCCTACCTGAGCTGCCCCCGCTCGATGGACAGCTCGTCGTACTCTGGAATGAGGGCCAGGTCGGCGGCCTGCGCCTGCACCCGGAACGCCGCCACGTCCTCGGCGAACACGTGGTTCAGCTCCTCCAGCGCCGTGTCGAGCGCCGCCTCCGCGCGCTCCAGCATGATGGTCTGTGCTTCGGTCGGCGCGTCCCATGAGGATCCGAGGGAAAAGCCTGCGCGCCGCAACCGATCGAACGTCGTGGGCGGGCCGGAGAAGATGCCCTGGCCGCCAGGTGGTTCCACGAACGACTCCGACACTTCGTCGAGCCGTTCCTTCAATCCGTCACCGGACTGCTTCAGTGTCTGCGCCGTGCTGTCATCCAGTGCGGCGGCACGCTCGAGCACCGCGTCGACGGCCGTCTGCGTGTCCCGCAACCGCACGACCACCTCGGTGACGAGCTCGATCTGCCGCTGCGCCCGCAGCAGCATCGCGTACTTGGCCTCCCGATCGCGCTGTGGGACGGTGATCCGGGGATCGGGATGGACCTCCGCCGCGCCGGTGGCCACGGCGTCACCGACGCTAATGCGCACGGCATAGGTCCCGGGGAGCACGAAGGGCCCGTTGGACGTCCGGGTGCCCGTCGCGGTTGGGACCTCGGGGCCGGTGCGGGTGAGGTCCCATGCGGCGCGGTTGATCCCGGGCTTGACGGGCCCCTGCATCGAGCGGATGACCGTCCCGTCGCCGTCCAGGATCTCGATCTCCGCCGTCTCGGCGTCGCCGGCCGCCACCCAGTAGCTCAGCAGCGCTCCGTACGGCCGGTTCGTGCCGCTGAACATGGCGTGTCCGGTCGAGCGGTACCCCACCGCGTCGGCCCTGCGGTACTGGATGGCAGGCGGCGGATCGAACAGGTGTACCTGGGACCCCGCGGTGGTGCCCTGGGCCAACGCGCGTAGCGGACGCACGTCGTCCAGCACGTAGGCACCGCGTCCGTGGGTCCCGATAACGAGATCGTGGTCCCTCGGGTGGACGATCAGCGCGCGAACCGGCGTCGTGGGCAGCCCCTCCGTCCACTTGAACCAGCTCTGCCCGCCGTTGAGGCTCACATGCATCCCGAACTCGGTGCCGAGGTACAGCACATCCGCCACGACCGGGTCCTGCTCGATCACATGGACGAAACCGTCGATCTCCTCGGTGGCTATGTTGCGCCAGTTGCGGCCGTAGTCGGTCGTGCGGTACACGTAGGTCGTCCAGTT
>JBDGYO010000089.1:0-8529 GCA_039584015.1 Gemmatimonadota bacterium
ACGGATGCGTCGAGGCGTGCAGCTCTCACATCGCCTCCACCAGCTCCCGAAAGCGCTGGCCGCGTTGCTCGAAGCTGGTGAACTGATCGAAGCTGGCACAGGCCGGCGAGAGCAGCACCGCGTCGCCTGGCTGAGCGAGCGCCGCGGCCCGCGCCACCGCATCGTCGAACTGCTCGACCCGCTCCAGCGTCACGGCACCCGAGAGATCCGCCGCGAGGACGTCCGCCGCTTCCCCGTAGGCCACCGCCGCGCGGCACGCGCTGAGCAGCGATGCCAGAGGGGCGTACGGCTCACCCTTGTGGCGCCCACCCAGGATGACGACATACGACCCGGTCATCGCCTGGAGCGCCACCCCAGCCGCCGAGACGTTCGTCGCCTTCGAGTCGTTGATCCACGCCACCTCGCGCACCGTCGCCACGGGCTCGAGTCGGTGCGGCGGAGGCCGGAACGTCGTGAGCCCGCGGGCGATGTGCGCCGCGCCGACGCCCGCGCTCGCCGCAGCCAACGCCGCCGCGAGCCCGTTGGCCACGTTGTGGTCCCCCAACAGCCCAAACTCGGCGCGCGCGAGCAGTGGCCTGTCCCGCAGCATCAGCCACCCCGCGTCGCGATCGAACCAGGCGTCGGTGCGTTCGGTGAGGCTCCAGTGACGGTGTGCGCCGCTGACATCCCGGGCCAGCTCGAGGACCGCTCGGTCGTCCGCGTTGAGCACCCAGACCGAGTTGGCCGACGCGTTGCGGAACAGCAGGCGTTTGTCCGCGTAGTACGCCTCCACGTCCGGATATCGGTCCAGATGATCGGGCGCGAGATTGGTGAGCACGCCGAGGGACGGCACGAGGTGCGGTGCGTCGTGCAACTGGAACGACGACACCTCCACGGCGATCCACTCCGGTGGCGTGGCCTCCGAGGCGAGCTCGGTGAGGGGCCGGCCGATGTTCCCGGCCGCTTCAGCCTCGAGTCCACCAGTCACGAGGAGGTGCGCGAGCAGCGCGGTCGTGGTCGTCTTGCCATTGGTACCGGTCACCACCGCCAGCTTCGCATCCCGCAGTTGCTGCACCGCGAGATCGAGCTCCGCGATGATCTCCACGCCCGCGTCGCGCGCGGCCGCGACGGGGGGCGCGTCGGGGGGCACTCCGGGTGAGACAATGACCGCTTCCGCCGTGCGAATCCGGTCGAGGTCGTGCCCCCCCGTCTGCACGTCGGCGCCCGCGGCACGCAGTTCCCGGGCGCCGGTCTGCACGGCTTCACCGTCGGCCACGTCGGAGGCGTACACGCTCACCTCGTGCGTGGCGAGCCACTTGCCGGCGGCGACCCCACTCCGACCCATGCCAATCACCGCCACCTCGCCGCGCCGCCAGGCGTCGGGGATCATCGGATCTTCAGCGTCGACAGCGCGAACAGGGCACACAAAATCCCGATGATATAGAAGCGCATCACCACTTTGGATTCGGGCCAGCCCAACTTCTCGAAATGGTGGTGCAGGGGCGCCATGCGGAACACGCGGTGCTGATCGGCGTATTCCCTGCCCCGCCGCTGCTTGTGCCACTTGTAGGCCCCGGTCTGCAGGATGACCGAGACGGCCTCGGCCACGAACACCCCACCCACCAGCAGCAGCAGGAACTCCGATTTCATGAGAATCGCCACGGTGCCGAAGGCACCGCCGATAGCGAGGCTGCCCGTATCGCCCATGAACACCTGGGCGGGGTGGGCGTTGAACCAGAGAAAGCCGAGCGCCGCGCCGAGCAGCGCCGCGCAGAAGATGGTCAGCTCACCCGCACCGGGCAGGTAGTAGACCCACAGGTACTCGGCCGTATCGATCCGCCCGAACAGGTACGCGAAGATGGCAAAGGCCACTGCGGCCACCGCACTCAGCCCGATGGCCAGCCCGTCGAGGCCGTCGGTCAGGTTCACGGCATTGCTGGTGCCAGTGAGCACCAGCGTCACGAACGCCACGTACAGCAGCGGCGGCAGCGGCAGCAGCACGTACTTGAAGAACGGCAGCGTCGTGGCGTTCGCGGGCAGGTTATCGGCCAGGGGATAGAGCAGGAGGTACGTCCCCAGCAACACTCCAAAGCTGACCTGACCGATCAGCTTGTGCCGCGCCACCAGCCCGCGCGATTTCCCCGACACGAACTTGAGGTAGTCATCCACGAAGCCGATGGCACCCAACCACAGCGTCGCGATCGCCGCCACCACGACGTAGCGGTTGTCGAGCCGGGCCCACAGCACCGTCGGGACAAGGGTGGCAATGAGGATGATCAGCCCACCCATGGTCGGCGTACCCCGCTTCGCCTGATGCGAGGCAGGTCCCTCGGCCCGGATGACTTGCCCCACGTTGCGCTCCTTGAGGCGCCGGATCACGGCCGGCCCCACCAGGAAGGCGAGCACCATGGCCGTAACCGCCGCACCGGCGGCACGGAAGGAGATGTAATTGAAGAGATTGAACGCGATGAACCGTTCGGCCAGTGGGCTTAGGAGATGGTAGAGCACGTGTCGCTATCCGGAAGGAGATGGGGAATGGCGCGCTCCAACTGCACGCCGCGCGACGCCTTGAGCAGCACGAACTCGCGTCCGGTGAGCCTCTGGCTCACACGCTCCCCCAAACTGGCGGGGTCGGCCGCTGTGATCAACCGGTCGCCCAGGGCGCCGGCGTGCCGCTCGAAGCCGGCGACGAACTCGCCGACCACGGCCACGAGCGCCGGGTCGTGCTGCATCACGCGGTCGGCCATCGCGGCATGCTGCTCCGCAGATTCCGCCCCCAACTCGAGCATGGTGCCAAGCAGCACCACCAGGGGACGATCACCCCGCATCGCAGCCGCGGTCTCCAGCGAGGCGGTGAGCGACTGGGGGTTGGCATTGTATGCGTCGTGGAGCACGACCAGGTCTCCGCTGCGCAGCACCTCGCAGCGGCCCGGCGGCAGCATCAGGTCGCCCAGCGCGGCCGCGGCGGCAGCGAGATCCACCTCCAGCACCTGTCCCACTGCCAGGGCCAGCATGGCGTTGTCGGCCTGGTGCTTCCCGACCAGCGGTAGGCGCACCGGCACCCCATTCAGCGTCAGCTCGACCCTGCCCTGCGCATCGACACCCCAGTCGTCGGGCCGTACCTCGGCGGGCGCCTCCACTCCGGCCACCACCACCCGGGTCGCGACCTCGCGCGCGCGCCGTGCGAGGTCGGGTGGGATCGTCCCGACCACCGCATCGGGCACACCGAGCAGCAACTCGACCTTCTCCGCCAGCACTCCCTCGAGCGTGCCGAAGCCCTCCACGTGTCCCGCCGAGACGTTGGTCACGACGCCGTGAGTGGGCTCGATGACGTCGCGCAGCCGTGCGATCTCTCCGGGCACACTCGCCCCCGCTTCTACCACGAGCGCGTCGGCGTCGTCCGGTGCGGCCAGGATCGTCAGCGGGACCCCAACCAGGTTGTTGAGGTTGCCGCGCGTGGCATGCACGCTCCAACGGGTTCCCACCACCCGTGCCAGCATCTCCTTCGTGGCAGTCTTGCCGTTGGTGCCGGTGACCGCGACCACGGGCCCCCCGATATCGCGTCGTCGCTCTCGCGCCAGCGCGCCGAGCGCGACCAGCGTATCCTCCACCACGAACGTGGCCAGGCCGTCCGGGGCCTCGGTACCACGATGCACCACGGCACCGGTCGCCCCGCGCTGCACCGCCTCGGCCAGAAACGCGTGGCCGTCGTACCGCTCACCCGCCAGAGCAACGAAGAGCGTGTCGGGCTCGAGTGTGCGCGTGTCGGTCCCGATGCCCGAGAAGGTGACGGTGTGCGCCGACTCCACCCCGAGCGCCTGGGCCACGCGCGCACTGGACCAGCGGGTCATTCGATCCCCCGGGCGTTCAGCGCGTCACGCACGATCTCGCGCTCGTCGAACGGCAGACGTTCGGTGCCGATGATCTGGTAGGTCTCGTGCCCCTTGCCGGCGAGCAGGAGGCAGTCGCCATCCTGGAGCTCGGCGATCACCTGTTGGATCGCCTCGCGCCGGTCGGTGATCCGCGCGTGCGGTGTGCCTTCCATCCCCTGCTCGACGTCGTCGATGATCCGGTCCGGGTCCTCGGTGCGGGGGTTGTCGGACGTCACGACCGCGAGGTCTGCCTCACGTGCCACGACGCGCCCCATGAGAGGACGCTTGGCCCGGTCACGATCGCCACCGGCGCCAAACAGCACGACCAGTCGCCCGGCCGTCACCGGCCGCAGCGCCTGCACCGCGCGCTCCAGCGCATCCGGGGTGTGTGCGTAGTCGCGCAGCACGACGAATCCGGCATCCGCCAGACGCTCCATGCGACCCGGCACCTGCGGCGCGGTGGCGAGGCGGGCCCCAATTTCCTCGGGTCCGACGCCCAATGCCCATGCCGTCGCGGCCGCCGCCACCGCGTTGCTGACGTTGAAGTCTCCCATCAGTGGGGGCCGCACGGGCACCGCGGCCTCACCCAGATGCAACACGAAGAGCGCCCCCGACGCGGCCAAGCGCACCTCACTCGCGCCGACGTCGACGTCCGTCCCCCGGCCCCACCAGATGCGGCGTAACCCCGGTCGCACCGGGAGTTCCTGCCATGCCTCGTCGTCCCGGTTCACCACTTCCGCCCCGCCCGGCACGAGGTAGGTCGAGAGCCGCAGCTTCGCCCGGCGATAGGCCTCGAGGTCGGGATGATAATCCAGGTGTTCATGCGACAGGTTGGTATACACCGCCCCACGCAGCGGGAGGGTCTCGAGCCGGCGTTGGTCGAGGGCGTGTGACGAGGCTTCCATCACGACTCGTTGGATCCCGCGTTCCCGCAACGCGGCGAGCACCGCTTGCAGCTCCACCGTGCCCGGTGTGGTGAGCGTCCCGTAGCCCGCGAGCGACTCACCCGAGCCATCGAACGCCCCCAGCGTGCCGAGCGAACCCGCTCGCCCCTCGGCGTTCAGGAGGTGCCGCAGGATGGCCACGGTCGTGGTCTTCCCGTTCGTGCCAGTAACGGCGATCAGCTCGAGCTCGTCACCCGGTCGGCCGTACCACTCGCGGGCAACGATGCTGGCAGCCGCTCGGCCGTCCTGCACCAGGATCAGGGGAAGCTCTGCCGGCACCTCTCGCGTCACCAGCGCAGCCGCAGCGCCGCGCGCGGCGGCATCGGCCACATAGGCGTGGCCGTCCTCGACCGTCCCCTCGACGGCACAGAACAGCGTGCCGGCCGTCACGCGGCGCGAGTCATCTGCTACGCCGGTGATCGCCGGAGCGTCACCCGGCGCACGGAGCAGTTGCCCGTGCTCCTCCAGAGCCTGCACCAGCGCCGCGAGCCGACTCACCGGGGACGACGCTCCCGGGCGGTGACCGTAACCAGCGTGCCCGGTGCCACGCGGGAACCTGCCGGCGGGTCGACACTGGTCACGGTGCCCCATCCCTCGACCTGCATCCTCAGGCCCGCCCGATGCAGCGCGCGCGCTGCATCGCGCAGCGATGCACCGGCCACATCCGGGACCAAGCTGGGGACCGTAGAATCCTGGGACTCGCGCGGGGGCCATTCGACCACATAGGGAACGGTCCCTGCCGCAATCGCCGGGTCGGAGGAGAGCGGCGCCCGCTCTACCGTGAGGCGTCCGCGATCGAGCGCCCCCGACTGCGCCGCAAGCAGTTGCTCCACGACCTCGCGCGTGATCGGAGCCGCCGTGAGCCGGGCATACGCCCCTCGCGGGTCGTCCAGCTTCACCACCATGACAATCTGTGGGTCATCAGCCGGGAAGAGCGACGCGAAGTTCGCAACATAGGAGCCCGGCACATAGCCACCGGGGCCGGCGCGGCGCGCGGTCCCGGTCTTGCCCGCAATCTCGTAGCTCGAGAGGGCGGCCGTCTCACCCGTACCCCCGCGGTACACGACTCCGTGCAGCATAGTACGCAGCGCCGCAGCCACCGCCGGCTGCACCACGCGGCGCACCGGCTCGGGCGTGTGACGATACACCGTCTTGCCCTCGGGCGTGCGGATCTCACGGACCAGCGTGGGCTGCACCAGCACCCCGTCGCTGGCCACGGCGGCGTAGGCCTGCGCCAGCTGCAGCACCGTCACGGCAACCTCGTACCCCATGGCCAAGCTGGCCCGCGTGGTGCCGCTCCACTGATGCGGATGCTTCAGCAGCCCCGGTGACTCGGCGGGGTATTCGACCCCAGTTGGTGTGCCGAGCCCGAAGTCGCGCAGCATCTCGTACTGCCGCTCCGCGCTGAGCCGCTGCCCCAACTTCACCATGCCAATGTTGCTCGACTGCTCGATTACCCCGGCCACGGTGAGCCAGCCGTTGGGATGGTCGTCGTGGATCGTGCGGTTGCCGAGGCGGAACTCCCCCTCTTCCGCCCACACGCTGTCGTCGGGCTCGGCGAGATCGTGGGATAGGAGCGCACTGGCAGCAAACAGCTTTGCGGTCGAGCCGGGCTCGAACACGGCGGTGAACGCGCTCGCCACACTGCGCCCCTCCGCATCGCGCGACGCCACGGCCAGGATCTCGCCGCTGCGCGGATTCAGCACCACCACGTCCCCACCCAACGCCTCGTAGCGGTCGATGCCGTCCACCAGTGCCCGCTCGACAATCTCCTGCAGCTCGGCGTCGACCGTGAGGTACACATCGTGTCCCGGCACGGGGAAGGCGGAAAGGCTCGACGGCGACTCGATTTGTTGTCCCTGCCGGTCACGCAATACGACGGCCTGCCCCGGCATGCCCGTGAGCCACTCATCCAGCACCCGCTCCAAGCCGCTGGCCGGCCGACCCTCCGCATTGGGCCGCCCCAACACGACGCTGGCGAGATCCGGGTCGGGGTAGAATCGCACCAACTCCCGCTCCGGATACACGCCACGTAACCGCCGCAGCGGCTCGACCTGCACCGCCGTGTACGGGCCGTGGAAGTGCACCCAGGACTGCCGCAGGCGACGCCGGATCGTGTTCACCGGGACGTCCAGCGCGCGTGCGAGCGCACGCGCGCCCTCTTCCTGATCGCGCAGCTCGTTGGGCGCCACGCCCACACGGAAGATCTCCTGCGTGAGTGCGAGGGGAACGCCGTTGCGGTCGTAGATGGTGCCGCGCCGCGCCGGAAGCTCCACCCGCTCCGTCCGCTGCGCCTGCGCCGTCGCGTAGTGCCGACCGCCCTCGACCAACTGCACCTGTGCGGCGCGGGCGAGCAGCACGAGCAGGGCGACACCGAACGCCACCTGCACGACGCGCAACCGCACCTGTTCGCGGGCCACGTCCTACCGTTCTCCGGGGGTAGGAGCGGGGAGGATCACGATCTCACTGTCAGCCGGGAGCCGCAGCCCGAGCGCCTCTGCCTGGGGGACGAGCACCGCTCGGCTCTCCGCCTCACGAATGCGCCGCAGCAGCTCCGCACGCCGCGCTTCGAGCAGCGAGCGCTGGTTGCGCAACTCATCCAACTCTCCCGCACTCACCACGGCAGACGTCTGCCGCGCTACGACCCACGCCAGAATCGCGAGCACGAAGACGAGCCACAGCGTGACCCAGACCCGGCCTCTAGGCTGAACCATGCGACCGGAACGCGCGCAGCCTGGCGCTCCGCGCGCGTGGGTTGGTGGTGGTCTCGGCTGGCGTTGGCGTCATGGGCTTCGGGGGATCGAGGCGCCCAAGGGCGCGGCCGCGGCAGGTACAGACCGGCTGCGCCGGCGGACACACGCAATCTCGGGCCCACTCCCGGAACAGGTGCTTCACGATTCGGTCCTCACCCGAATGATAGCTAATCACGGCCAGCCTGCCCTCGGTCACGAGCGCATCACGCAGCTCGGGGAGGGCCCGGCGCAGCTCTCCCAGCTCGTCGTTGACGGCGATGCGCACTGCCTGGAAGAGCCGGGCAAAGGTGGAGGGCCCGGTGCGCGGACCCAGCGCCGCCCGAATGGCATTCACCAGGTCGTCGCTGGTGGCGAAGCGGGTCTGGCGGCGGCGAGACACCGTGGCCGCCAGGCGGCGGGCGCGGCGCTCGTCACCGTACTCCCGGAAGATGTCCGCCAACTCGGCTTCCGGGAGCCGGTTCAGTAGATCGGCTGCCGTCGGACCGTTGCGATCCATCCGCATGTCCAGCGGCACCCCAGGCCGAAACGAGAAGCCCCGGTCGTCGGCGTCGAGCTGCTCTGAGGAAACGCCCAGGTCGAGCAGCACGAAGTCGGGGCGGAACCGGGTGACCTCGTCCAACACCAGAGGATCCCCGAAATGTCCCGGGACCCAGTACACCCCCTCATCGCCCAACCGCTCCCGGGCGCGGGCCAGGGCGTCGGGGTCGCGGTCGACCGCCAGCACCTCGGCACCGGCAGCCCGGAGGCGCTCGGCGTGCCCGCCATCCCCGACCGTCCCATCCACCACACGGCGACAGCCGGCTGCCAACTCGGCGACGGCATCTGGGAGCACGGGCAGGTGGTGCTGGTTCACGTGATTCTCCCCATAAAGCGACGGCCCCGCGAACGATGCGCGGGGCCGAGACTCTGTTGCGACGCGATGAATCGAGCGGGGCTGACGGGACTTGAACCCGCGGCCTCCGGTGTGACAGACCGGCACTC
>JBDGYO010000490.1:0-2151 GCA_039584015.1 Gemmatimonadota bacterium
AAAACCATCGGCCTCGCCCGAGTCGTGGAGCGCAAGGATATGAGGGTGATGAAGCTTGGCGGCGATCTCGATCTCGCGGAGGAACCGCTCGGGGCCGAGTGCCGCGGCCAGTTCTGGTCTTAGGACCTTCAAGGCTACCTTGCGGTGAAGCTTGAGGTCCTCAGCGAGGTAGACGGTCGCCATCCCACCGCTACCGATCTCCCGCTCGATAGCGTAGCGGTCGGCGAGGGCAGACTTGAGGCGGTCGAAGGTGTCGGTCAACACACGGCTCCGGCTTGCACTAGTTCCCCACCTTCGCCTTCAACTCCTCGAACCAATTCAACACCACCGTCACCGCCCGCCGTCGCTCCACCCCTTGCCGCGGCTTGATCATCAAGAAGCGCTGACCGTCAGGGGAGACATCGTAGTGGTCGCGTGGCCTGTAGGGGCCGTCCAATGCCACCGACGGGATCCCGGGTGAGCCGGACGCGAGGTCGATCTGCACCGCCATAACTCGGGAATCCTGACGGTAGAACAGCTCGCCGCCGGCACCCCACCGGGGGGCCAACCCTCCCTCCCGAGAGATCTGGCGCCGGCCCCTTGCGCCGTCCGGATACGATTCCAGCCATATCTCGCTCCGGCCCGACTCGTCAGATTGATAGGCGAGCCAGCGGCCGTCTGGAGAGAAATGTGCATCAAGCTCGTTGTACTCCGTGGCCCGGAAGGCCCTGGGCTCGGGTGGCCCCTCGAGTTGCAGGATCCAGATGTCCCGACTGTCGGCCACCACCGAATAGGCCAGCTCGAGTCCATCGGGCGAGACCGATCGGGCATGCTTGTCAAACGGGCTCGCAGAAAGCTCTTCGGCTGGCGCGCCCGCGCGCCAATCGCGCCTGAACAGGTCGAATTGCGGTTGCTCCTTTGAATAGATGATGTCCGTTCCGTTGCGGGTCCACACGGGCCAGTCCACAAGACCGTCATTCCGCGTGATCCGCGTCGGAATCCCGCCGAGGGTCGTATCAATAACCCAGATGTCCGGCTCACCATCCTGTATACGCTGGTACGCCACACGCCCCCCGTCCGGCGAGACGCTGGGGTCCAGGTACACACCCCACTCATCCAACACCGGCCGTTCTGTGCCGTCCCGATCCACCCATACCAGCCTGCCCTCCACATTCCAATCGGAGGCCCTGATGTAAGCCAGTGTTCCGTTGTCTGCGATCGCGAACGCGCCTTGCGCATTGACCGGCAAGTAGGCGACGTCCTCCAGCACCGGTTCCGCCGGACCCGTTGCCTGCAATCGGCTCAAGTCGAACGGCACCGCCCACATCGTCTCGCGGCGCATGAACACGATGTGACCGGTGGGAACGTAACGTCCGTGATGTGCACCCTTGAACAGGACGTCTCGCTGTTGTGTCTCGAGGTCGACCACCTCAACGGTTGAGCTGTCCAGCGGCGGTCGGTAGGTACTGAACAAGACCTTCTCCCCGCCAGGCAGGATCTGGGGAAACCAATGGCCAAGCTCGCCACCGGCCCGGTCGGGTACCGTTATCTGCTCGGCCGTACCCCCCTCCACAGCAACCCTCCACAGTCCGGAGGAGATGTTTGGAACGTAGACGATCGTGTTATCCGGACCCCAGCTACCTCCGAAGAAGACGGGAACACCGTCGGCAATCGGGATCGGCACCCCTCCGTCTATGGATACTCTCCGAAGCTGTTGCTCCTCCTCGTCCTGAAAGGCGATCCATCTCCCATCGGGGGACAGAAACGGAGCCCATCCCTCGATCGTTCCTCCCGGCCCCGAAAGAACTCTGCCATCGGACTCGGCCAGGTCCCGTACCAGAAAACCGGCACCCGCCAATGGGATGACCAAACGGCTGCCGTCGTTGGCCAGGGCTACGCCCATTTCCATGCCCCCCTCCACCGACGCCGGGAGCCGCTCCACGAACCGCATCGTCTGCACCAACCCCGTCGGCCTACGGTTCACTGCCTGGAGGACGAGCACGGCGATGGTTGCTGCCAACAGCCCCCACGGAAGCGCCGCACGCCAACGCGCGACGGGCAGTGTCACCGGGGCACCCGCCGCCGCCTCGGCCGCAACCGCGGTGACCGGCGCCATACCCGGATGCGTCAGCGCCTCGGCAAACTCCGCCGCCGAGTGGAACCGATCGGCCG
>JBDGYO010000491.1:0-2150 GCA_039584015.1 Gemmatimonadota bacterium
GTAACGGTCGAGCATCTGCTTGAGATAGCGCACACCGCCGTCGATGTTCTGCTCCGGGTCGTCGATGTTCTCGACGCCGAGCTCCGCGGCGGTGCTCTCCATGAGCTGCATGAGCCCGCGGGCACCCTTCGGAGAGACGGCCATGGGATCGCCAGAGGACTCCTGGGCCATCATCGACTGGACGAGGTTGCGCGGCACGCCATGACGGTCGGCTGAGGCGTCGATGAACGGCCCGTACTGGCCCTCCGAGGGCTCGGCCTTGGGCACGTACGGCTCGTACTGCGGTCCCATCAGGTCGGTCGAGGGGAACGAGTACAGGTCCCCGGTGCCCTTGTGGCGATACATCTCCATGCCGGCGTCGCGCTCGGCCTGGAGCGTCTTGGCGAACGTCTCGTGACCCTCGGCCTTGAGGATCAGGCCCTCCATCTCGCCCTGTGGGACCCGTGACGGCCAGTGGCCCGTCTCGTCCGCGGTGAGCCCGGCTTCCTGCGCGCGCTGGTAGTCATAGAGAGGGGCCGAGCGATCCGGAGAGGGGGTAACACCCAGGAAATCGCCCGACCCCTCTGAGGGGGCCACACCGGCGGGTGGCCCAGCTCCTTCTTCCGGCCCCGTCCCCCAGGGCAGGTTGAACGGCCCGAACTTGATCGGGCCGGGCTGCTTCTCGATAGGTGTCTCCTCGGCCAGCTTGGCAGCCTCGTAGCGCTGCTGGAATACATCGTGCTTCGCGGCTTCCGTGGGCTGGTCGTGCGGAGCGGGTTCGGGTTCGGCGGCGACCCATTCGTCCATCTGCTGCCGGAAGGCATCCGAGACGCCAGAGGCGCCACCTTCAGGCTGCCCAGCGGCCCACTGGTCCATTTTCCTCTTGAACTCGTCGGATACCGGCATCTATTCGTTCCCGTAGAACGTCCTGATCATCTGCTGCTTGATACCCTCCGGGACCTTTGCCGCGGCCTCTGCCCCGTACCTCTTCTCGAGGATCTTCTCGAGCTGGTAGTACTGCTCGTCGGCGTTGCCCGGAACGGCCAGGCCCTCCGGGAGCGTCATGCCCAGGAGCTCGTTCCGATCGGGCGCCTCGACGTAGGGGCCCGCGGTCGGCATCGCCTGAGAGATGCTGCTCTCGAGCGAGGCGATCTCGGCCCACTCCTCGTACTGCTCCTTCGTCGGGGACTTGTTGAGGTTGAGCGGGTTGCCGTACCACGCTTCCGCCAGGGCGGTGAACCGCTCCACCTGTTCCTTGCGGAGTCCCCGTTCCAGGAGCTCCTGCTTCTTCTCCTGGAGGCTGGTCATGGCCTGGAACTGCGCCTCGTACTCGGGCGTGCCCTCCACCATGTCGGGCGGCATCACTCCCTGATTCATGAACTGGAAGTCCGACATCCCGCCACTCCGGCCCTTCTCGGTGCCCATCTGCGACGGACTGTAGGGGGCCTGGTAGTGGATGTTCGCCTCGCCGCCCGGGCCGGGGGCGCCGAGAACGGTGCCTCCCGGACTGACGTTGTGCATGAACGGATCCGGCTGCTGGTCCATGGCCTGGAGGTTCTTGCCGATCCCCAGGAGCGTCTGGACACCCTTGAGCCTCATCTCCTGCTGTGAGATCTGCTGGTGCCAGTCGTTTCGCTTGCGCGCCATGATGGCGCCGGCCAGGCGCGGGTCGCGCGCAATCGCCCACGCTTCCGCCATCGAGTAGCCCCTGGTGGGCGGCGCAGACTTGTTGCGCATGATCTCCATGGCCGTCGCCTGGGCGTATTCCCGGATTTGCGCGAGGAGCGGATCCTGCTCGGACGGATCGGAGCTCACTGGCGTTCGTGCTGCATGATCCATGGGGTTCTGCTGCTCGTACATGGCGGCGGCCAGGAGATCCGGCACTCCAGGCGGTCCTTGTAGCTGCGTGCCCGGAGCAGCGAAGCCCGGCTGTTGTGCCGGCATGACACCGCCGATCGAGGCCGCTGGATCGGCTCCGAACGTCCCCGGCGGGGCCTGGGGTGGTGTCGACGTCGTGCGTTGTGGCATCGCAGGATCGAAGAAGCTGCCCTGCTGCGCTCCCCGCGGATCCCCAGGCTCCGGCGTGCCTTGGCCCATCCCGGCCCCAGGACCCGGGCTTGCGCCCATGGTAGGAGCGGGGGGGCCCTGCATCTGCATGCCGTAGTTCTGCC
>JBDGYO010000090.1:0-8519 GCA_039584015.1 Gemmatimonadota bacterium
TGCTGCTGGAGGTTGGCGAAGCCACGCTCGACGGCCCCGGGGTCGGGCTCGGCGAGCTTGTCCTTCGGCGCGCCGCCGTGCAGCTTGAGCGCCCTGATCGTGGCGACCACGACCGCCACCTCGGGGTTCAGGTCGCCGACCCGGCACTTGATGTCGAAGAACTTCTCCGCCCCGAGGTCCGCCCCGAAGCCCGCTTCCGTCACCACGATGTCGGCGAGGCGCAGCGCCGCGTCCGTGGCCACCACCGAGTTGCACCCGTGGGCGATGTTTCCGAACGGGCCGCAGTGCACCAACGCGGGTCCACCCTCGAGGGTCTGGACCAGGTTCGGATTGAGCGCGTCCTTGAGCAGCAACGTCATCGCGCCCTGCGCCTTGAGTTGCTCCGCGCGTATCGGTTCCTGCTTGCGGGTCATGCCGACTACGATTCGACCGAGCCGCACCTCCAGGTCATCCATGTCGCGTGCCAGGCACATGATGGCCTGGATCTCGCTGGCCGGCGTGATGACGAACCGATCTTCACGGGGCACCCCGCCCAGCGGACCGCCCAGCCCGATCGTGATGCCCCGCAGCGCGCGGTCGTTCATGTCGATCGTGCGCGGCCACGTGATGCGGCGGGGGTCGATCCCCAGCGCGTTCCCCTGGTGCAGGTGATTGTCCAGCAACGCGGACAGGAGGTTGTGCGCGCTCGTGATGGCGTGGAAGTCGCCCGTGAAGTGGAGGTTGATGTCCTCCATCGGTACGACCTGGGCGTAGCCGCCGCCGGCGGCCCCGCCCTTGATGCCGAAGACAGGGCCGAGACTCGGCTCTCGCATCGTGAGCAGGACCTTCTTGCCCAGCTTCCGCAGCGCCTGGGTAACCCCCACTGTCACAGTCGACTTTCCTTCCCCGGCGGCGGTGGGGTTGATCGCCGTCACCAGCACCAGGCGGGCCTTGCGGGGCCGTGTGGCCAGATTGTCGAGCCGCACCTTGGCCTTGTGCTCACCGTAGAGGATCAGGTCGTCCGGAGTCAGGTCCAGGTCCGCGGCGACGTCCGTGATGGGGCGAGGCTTGGCTGCCTGCGCGATCTCGATATCGGTCGGAACGTATGCGGTCGTCATGTTTCCGTCTGGTAAGGTTGGGCCACGCGGGTGCCGAAACAGGCTCCGGCGTTGGCGGTCGTTTCTCTCATGAGCAACTCGAGGGGCTCCTCGCGGAGCTGGGCGACACGCTCCACCACATGCTGCACGTAGGCGGGCTCGTTGCGCTTCCCCCGATGGGGTACCGGCGAAAGATACGGCGCGTCCGTCTCGATGAGGAGTCGGTCGCGCGGGCAGGCGGTCACGTAGCCGCTCCCCGTCCAGTTCTTGAACGTGACCATGCCGCTGAATCCAAAATAGGCTCCGGCGGTCACGCCGGCGTCGAACACGGTGGAGCCCGAACTGAACGAGTGTAGCACGAGCGCCGGCACTTCCCCACCCCACTCCGCAACCATGGCGGCCATGTCCTCGTCGGCCTCCCGGGCGTGCACGATCGCCGGCAAGTGCCGCTCGGCAGCCAGGGCGAGCTGTGCCTCGAACGCCCGGCGCTGCATGTCCCGCGGGGAATGGTCGTAGTGGTAGTCGAGTCCCGTCTCACCCACCGCGACGACGGCCGGGTGGTCCAGCGCGGCGCTTGTCTGGGCCGCTACCTCGTCACACCAGCTGGAAGCCTCGTGCGGATGGACGCCGGCCGTCGCGGAGAGGTCGTACTGCGTAGCGAGCGCGATGGCGCGCTCCGTGGCGGGAGCGGAATCGGCGATGACCACCAGGTGGCCCACGCCGGCTGCGTGCGCGCGGGCCACCACGTGGTCTCGATCGCTATCGAACTTCGAGTCGCCGAGGTGGCAATGGGTATCGACCAACACCGCCGCCCCGCTCTCCCCAGGTCAGGTGGCGGGTGCGCTCTTCGGTGTGATCGTCCTCGCCCCGCGCACGTCTTCGCCAGGCCAGCGCCGTTCGACGGCCCGGAGGAGAGAAGACGCGATGAAGATCGACGAATACGTGCCCGTGATGATCCCGAACGTCATGACCCACGCGAACGGCCGGATCACCGCGCCCCCAAGGATGAGCAAGGCTCCGCTCGCGGCCACCGTGGTCCCCGAGGTGAGCACGGTACGCGGCAGCGTCTCGTTGATGCTGCGGTTGAGGATCTCGTAGATGTTCTCGCGCTTGTACTTCTTGAGGTTCTCGCGCACCCGATCGAACGTGACGATCGTGTCATTGAGCGAGTAACCGATGATGGTGAGCAGTGCGGCCACCACCACCAGCGACACCTCGACGTTCAGAAACGAGATGAAGGCGATCGTCGTGACGATGTCGTGCACGGTGGCCAGCACCGCCGCGAGGGAGAAGCGCCACTCGTAGCGGAACCAGATCACCAGGAAGATCGCTCCGAACGCCATCAGGAGCGCCAGCACCGTCCGCTCCCGCAGCTCGCTTCCCACCTTGGGTCCCACGGCTTCCACGCGGTCGATGCGGTAGGCATCCTCGCCAAAGGCGGCGGTCAGCGCCTCGCGTACCGCGGCGCCGGTCTCCTGCGTGGTCTCCTCGGACACCTCGACCCGCGGGTCGAGGCGCGCCCGGATGACGAACTCGTCTGCCGCACCGAACGTCTGAATCTCGGTCCCCGCGATGCCGCCGTCGTCCAGGGCAGCGCGGAGCTCGGCCGTGCGGATCGCCGCGTCGGCGACGTGGAGCTGGATCAGGGTGCCACCGGTGAACTCGATGCTAGTATTCAGGCCCCGCAGGCCCAACAACAGCAGGCCAGGAATCGTGAAAGCCAGCGATACCGTAAAGGCGAGCTTGCGCCGCGACAGGAAGTCGTAGTTGGCCGTGTCGAAGAAACGAAGCATTAGATCGACAGCTCCTGCTGGGCCTCACGCCGCAGCAGCCGGAGGAGGAACAGCGTTTTGGTCACGAACACCGCCGTGATGAGCGAGGCGATGATGCCCACGATGAGCGTCACCGCGAAGCCCCGCACCGGTCCGGTCCCGAACTGGAACAGGAACGCGGCCGTGATCACCGTGGTGACGTTGGCATCGATGATTGCGGGCATCGCGTGCTCGAAGCCCTGGTCGACCGCGACGCGGGGCGTCTTGCCGAGCTTGAGCTCCTCGCGTATTCGCTCGAAGATCAGCACGTTGGCGTCGACCGCCATTCCCAGTGAGAGAATGAAGCCTGCGAGACCCGGCAACGTGAGGGTCGCTCCCATGGACGCCAGCCCACCCAGCGTGAAGACGATGTAGAAGACCAGCGCCGTGACCGCCAGCGCGCCGGCCGCCCGGTAGTACGCCAGCATGACGAGAACGATCAAAGCCGCCGCCATGAGAACGGCGCGCTGGCCCTGGCGTATCGAGTCGCGGCCCAGGCTGGGACCCACGGCGCGTTCCTCCACGATCACCAGCGGTGCCGGCAGCGCGCCGGCCCGGAGCACCAGCGCCAGGTCCTGCGCTTCCTGGAGGCTGGCGTTGCCGAGCTCGATCTGGCCGCTGCGGCCGATCTCGGACCGAATGATCGGTGGCTGCCGGAACACCCTCCCGTCCAGCATGATGGCCATGTAGTCGTTGACGTGCTGCCGAGTCTCCCGCCTGAACGTGCGCCCGCCCGACCGCGTGAGCTCGAACAGCACGATGGCCTGGTTGCTCGTCGGGTCGATCGTGGCGCGCGCATCGCTCAACTGCTCGCCGCTGAGCACCGAGCGGCTCTGGACCGAGTAGAGCGGCCGATACGAGCGCGCACCCTGAGAGATGGGCTCGGATGCCCAGATCAGCTCTCGCCCGCGCGGCATCACACGTTGCGCCTCCTGCATGTGCAGCAGGCTGTCCACCAGCAGGAAGTCCTCCTCGGGCACGAGGAACTCACCCGGGATGCTCCCGTTGTAGAGCATCGTGCTGAGGGGGCCCGGCTGATCGCCCGCGAAGGCGGTATCCGCGACGGCCGTGTCGGCCGCCTGCGCCGTGTCCCCGCCCAGGAGCTGCTCCACCGCCGTGGGGGTCGCCGCGCCGGCGACACCGGGGGCCAGTCGCACGCCGGCACGCAGTAGGGCAGCGTCAATCGTGGGGAGCGCATCGCGGAACAGGTTTTCCATGTCCGTGATCCGCCACTCCAGGAACGCCGACCGCTGTACGATCTGTTTCGCCCGTCCCGGTTCGGTGATCCCGGCCAGCTCCACCACGATCCGGTCGCTGCCGATCCGCTGGATCAGCGGCTCCGCCACGCCGAACTCGTCCACGCGGGAGCGCACGACGGTGAGGGCGCGATCGAGGGCGCCAGAGGGGTCGGCGACGGGTCCGCCGCTCTGGTCGATCTCCAGCGCGAGGTGGATGCCACCCTGCAGGTCGAGGCCCTGCTTGATCGGCACGCGCTTCACCGTGGTGTCGCGCATCCGGCCTTCCTCGTCCCGCACGCGAATCGTCACGTCCCGCGGGATGAGGGCCACGACGCTCGCAATCACGAGGATCGCGATGATAATCAGTCGGTTTCGAATACTCGAAAGCATGATGTCAGTTGCAATTGGGGCGTTAATGACTAGTGGGGCTGCATCACCCTGTCAACGCAGCCCGCGCGTCCGCAAAGTCCTTGTCCAGCTGCTGCTTAAGCGCCTCGGGGGAATTGAAGCGTATCACGTCGCGCAGCCGCGCCACCCACGAGACCTTGATCTCCCTGCCGTACATGTCGAGGTCCAGATCGAACATGTGGGCCTCGAGGCTGCGCGCCGCCTCGCCGAAGGTGGGGCGCGGTCCCTGGTGCATCATGGCACCGGCGCGTCCGCCGTCCCACTCGACACGCACGGCGTACACGCCGTCGGGAGGGAGGAGCTTGCGCGCGTCGGGCAGCGCGAGGTTCACCGTGCGATAGCCCAAGTCCCGCCCGCGGCGGGCGCCCGGGACCACCGCGGCCGTCAGCGAGTAGCAGCGTCCCAGCAGCCGCGCGGCCATCTCGAGGTCGCCCCCGGCGACGGCGCGGCGCACCAGGGTCGACGATACCGGGTGCCCCCCCACGTCCACCTGGTCGACCACGTCCACTGCAAATCCCAGCTGTCCGCCGAGCTGCCGTAACAACTCGACGTTCCCTGCCCGTCCCCTCCCGAATCCATGATCGTGACCGATCACGAGCTCCTTCATGTGAAACCGGTCGAGCAGGAGGCGCACGAACGCCTCGGGAGGGTACTGCGACAGCGCCCGCGTGAACCGCATGAAGACCACGATGTCGAGCTCGCACTGAGCGAGGAACTCGCGGCGCTCCTGCGCCAGTGTGAGCAGAGCCGGCGCCGCCGGCGGGTTCACGATCTCCATGGGATGGGGCTCGAAGGTCACGAGCAGGCTGCGGCGCTCGGCTCGGCGCGCGCGTGTCGCGATCTCCTCGAGCACCTGCCGGTGGCCGAGGTGGACCCCGTCGAACGTCCCGACGGTGACGACCGTGCCCTTCCCATCGTTGGGGAGGGCTGAGGGGCCCGTCATCCCTGCAGCACCACCCTGGGCTTGAGGACGTCCCCCTGGCGCTCGGCGATGGCGACCAACTCGTCTCCGGCGACGAGGGCGATCGGGTCGTCGGCCGCGTCTGCTGCCGGCACCGGCCGCCCGTGCGCGACGTGGTCCCGGTGTTCGGCATCCAGCTGCAGGCTCGGCAGGTGCTCGACCGCCTCCCGCGGCGGTCGCAGGGGCGGTGCCTGCCGCCGCAGGGCTTCCACCGCGACCGCGGCGTCGACCGAGAAGGATCCCACCTCGGTGCGGCGCAGGGCGGCCAGGTGTGCGCCGCAGCCCAGCGCGCGGCCCAAGTCACGGGCCAGAGCCCGCACGTACGTCCCGCTGCTCACGTCGGCGGTGAAATCCACCCTATCAGCGTCCCGAGCCGTCATGTCGAATCGCCGGACGTCGATCTCCCTGGGTTCCAGCTCCACCGTTTCGCCACGGCGAGCCCGTCGGTAGGCCCGCTCGCCGTCCAGCTTCTTGGCCGAGTGCGCCGGCGGGTGCTGCAGGAGCCGACCGGTGAGCGCCTCCATCGCGCTCATCACGTCCGCATCCGGCAGGGAGCGCCAGCCATTGCCCGCGCCGATGACTTCTCCCGTGTGATCTGCCGTATCCGTCTCCACCCCGAGGGCAATGGAGCCCGTGTAGCGCTTGGGCAGCCCGACGAGGTAGCGGGAGAGACGGGTGGCGCGCCCCACCAACACGATCAGGAGTCCCGATGCGAACGGGTCGAGCGTGCCGGCGTGCCCCGCCCGTCGCGTGCCGTACGCGTGCCGCACCACATCCACCACGTCGTGGGACGTCGGCCCGGTGGGCTTGTCCACCAGCACGAACCCGTCCGTCAGCTGGGATCCTCGCTCTTGATCTGATCGAGCAGGTGGTCGATGCGGGCCTGGTGCTCGAGGCCCCGGTCCAGCACGAAGTGGATCTCAGGCGTGGAGCGCATGCTCAGAGTGCGGGCCAGGCGGCTGCGTAGGAATCCCGTGGCGCTCCGCAGGCCTTCCATCGCGCGCTCCTTCTCCTCGTCGCTTCCCAGGACGCTCACGCGGACCTCAGCGTGCGTGCAGTCGGGTGACACCTCGACCCCAGTGACCGTCGTGAAGCCGATGCGGGGATCCTTCAGCTCTCGGGTCAGGCTGTCGGCCAGGACCTCCTGCACCAGAGCCGCCACGCGCTCCGGGCGGCGCTTGCCGGTGGTCATAGCAGCTGTGTCGAGGAGTCGATGACGCGCACCGCCCCGTTCGAGGCGACGAATTCGTCGGCGGCGCTGAGTACGGCCGATGCGTGCCGCCGATCCGTGGCGACCACGCCGCAGGTGAGCTCGGCTCGCTGCCACAGATCCTGATGATCGGTCTCGGCCACGGAAACGTTGAACCGCTGATGGAGCCGGTCCTTGAGGCTCTTCAGCACGCGTCTCTTGTCCTTGAGCGAGCCGCACCCTGCCAAGTGCAGCTCCCAGGTGATGATGCCAAGGACCACGGTCAGGTCTCCGCCAGGGCTACGCGCCCGGTGCGTCGACCCGAGCTTGCGAGGTCAGGCTGACTCGCTCGGAATCCTCCAGTGAGCGCGCGATCTCCTCGACCTCGTACGCCTCCAGGACGTCGTCCACCTTCACGTCATTGAAGTTCTCGACGCCGATGCCGCATTCGAGACCTTCCTTGACCTCGCGGACGTCCTCCTTGAAGCGCTTGAGGCTCGCCATGGTGCCGTCGTACACGACCACGGCGTCCCGAACCACGCGAATGCTCGCCGCGCGCCGAATGATGCCGTGGCGCACGTAGCAGCCCGCGATCGTCCCCACGCCGGAGATCTTGAAGAGCTCGCGCACCTCCGCCTCTCCGAGGACGACCTCCCGCTGCTCGGGCGCGAGCATGCCCTCGAGTGCCGCCTTCACGTCCTCCACCGCATTGTAGATCACTCGGTACGTACGGATGTCCACCTTCTCCCGCTCCGCCGCGCTCCGGGCGTTGGCGTCGGGTCGCACGTTGAAGCCGATGACGATGGCGTCGGACGCCTTGGCCAGCAGCACGTCGCTCTCGTTGATGGCTCCCACGCGGCGATCGATGACCTCGACCTTGACCTCGTCGGTGGAGAGCCGCGCGAACGCGTCGGCCAATGCCTCGGCGGGACCACCCTGGTCCGCCTTGATGATGATCCTGAGGGCCTGTACCGTCCCCTCTTCGATCTGCCTGGAAAGTTCCTCCAGCGATACACCGCGCAGGCTGCGACGATGGGAAGCCTCGCGCTCCAGCCGCTGCCGCTTCTGCGCGATCTCCCGAGCGTCGGTGCCGCTGGGGACCGCCGTGAAGGTGTCCCCCGCTTCCGGCACGCCGTCGAAGCCCAGTACCTGGACGGGAATGGACGGGCCGGCGACCTCCACTCGCTGGCCCCGCTCATCGTGCATGGCCCGCACGCGACCCGCGAGGTTGCCGGAGATGAAGTCGTGACCGACGGTGAGCGTTCCCGACTCCACCAGCACGGTAGCCACGGGACCCTTCCCCGGATCGAGCGTGGCCTCGACGACGGTGCCGCGGGCGAGTCGGTCGGGGTTGGCCTTGAGATCGAGCAGATCGGCTTGCAGTTGGATCTTCTCGAGCAGCTCGTCCACGCCGGTGCCGGTCTTGGCGGAGAGCGCCTGGACCATGGTGTCGCCCCCGAAGTCCTCCACGATCACCTCGTGCTGCAACAAGCCCTGCTTCACCTTCTCCGCGTCGGCCGCGGGAAGGTCGATCTTGTTGATGGCTACCACAAGCGGCACGCCCGCATTCTTGGCGTGGCTGATCGCCTCCACTGTCTGAGGCATCACCTGGTCATCGGCGGCCACGACTAGCACCACGAGGTCGGTCGACTGGGCACCGCGGGCCCGCATGGCCGTGAAGGCCTCGTGACCCGGTGTGTCGAGGAAGGTGATGACCTTGCCGTTGGGGAGCTCGACGTGGTAGGCGCCGATGTGCTGCGTGATCCCGCCGGACTCGCCGGCGATCACGTTGGTCTTGCGGATGTAGTCGAGCAGCGAGGTCTTGCCGTGGTCCAC
>JBDGYO010000492.1:0-2150 GCA_039584015.1 Gemmatimonadota bacterium
ACACCGGTGCCCCTCGACCCCGACCTCGTGGCTGTAGCCCCGTTTACGAACGAAACGGGCGACTCGGCACTCGCGCCGCTAGGCCGTCTGGCGGCGGAACGCGTTACGCAGGGCATTCAGCAGCACGGGGTGGCCGAGGTGGTGCCGCCCGCGGTGGCGGTGGCCGCGGCGGCCGAAGCGCGCGAAGCCACCGATCGGGTGAGAGCGTTTGCCGAAGCCACGGGTGCGGGCGTGGTGCTGCACGGCGCGTACTACCTGCTGGGAGATTCCCTCCAGTTTCAGCTTCAGGTCACCGATGCGACCGAGGCAACCGTTCTAGTGGCGGCGGAGCCTGTGACCGGACCCAGCGAGCCTGCTGCCGAAGCGCTGGACCTGGTGCGCGAGCGCACGCTGCCGGCGCTGGCGGCGGCGCTCGATTTCCGGGTGGGAATCGTGTACTGGCCCGTCCAGGCCCCGAGCCTGGAGGTGTACCGCGTGTACCGGCGGGGGATCGAGGCCACGAGGCGCAACAATCACGGCGAGGCGCTGCGTGACTTCGAGGAGGCCTCGGTGCTGGATTCAGCATTCCTTCCCGCCCTTATCAGAAGGGCGGAAATCCTCACGCAGGCGTGGGGGCCGAGCCGGGAGGCTGAGGGCGACTCCCTGTTGGCGCTCGCGGTGGGATACCGCGACCGCATGAGCGAGTACGAGCGCCTTCAGGTGCAATACCTGCTGGACGAAGGCACGGACGCGAAGCTGCGGACGATCCGTCGGCTGGCGGAGCTTACCCCCCACTTTGCCTTCTTCGCGGGCGAGGAGGCGTTGTGGGCCTACCGGCCGCGCGAGGCGCTGGAGTATTGGGCGCAGGTCGACACGGCGAACGCCAACTTCCTGCGGATGGGATGGTACTGGGAACACACGCTCGCTGCGCACCACGAGCTCGAGGAGTACGAGACACAGCTCGAGCTCACGCGTGCGGCACCACGTGATTTCGGGAACCGAGCGGTCGACTGGAGCCCCGTGCAAGTCGAGAACATGCTGCAGCGGCATCAGATTGCTGCGCTGGCCGCTCTGGGGCGCACTGACGAGCTGGACGTGCTGCTCGACAGCCTAATGGCGCTGCCGCAGCGCGCGGAGTTCATCATGAGATCCGTTAATCACGTCGTCGCGGAGCTGCGGGCGCACGGCCACCGGCATGCGGGGCTCGCAGTGGCGCAGCGAATGCTCGACTGGCTGGAGGCGCGCTCGCCGGGAGAAGTTGGGCAGATGGAGGAGGAGATCACCTGGCCCTGGTACCTGAACTGGCACGGCATCTGCCTGTTCCGGTTGGAGCGCTACGCGGAGGCCCTCCCGATCTTCGAGGGGATCGGCCGGGACGACCGCCCCGAGGACTGGCAGGGGTCGGCGATCGGGGCCTACGTCGCCACGCTATTGGGGGACCACGAACGCGGCCGCGCGCACCTGGAGCGGTCTCCGCGCAGCCATTACGGGCCGGGTCTCAACGCGGTGATGGGAAATCGGGAGGAGGCCATGCGACTGCTGCACGAGCGCTTCCAGCGGGTGAGGTTCCGGAACCAGTGGATGGACCAGTTTCACCGTGCGCAATCGCTGGACTCCCTGCGCGGGTATCCGCCCTTCGAGCGGTTCATGCGGCCGAGGGGGTGAGTAACGAAACAGTCACGCCCCGACACTCCGCCGCCAAACTTCCGTCTCCTCGCCTTGCCCCCACCCGCCCCGCGCGCGACTATACACCGATCCCGATCCCGAGGTGACCTATCCGCCGCGACCTCCTCCCTTCGGTGCGTGACGCACTCAAGGAGCGCTACGCCGTCGACCGCGAACTAGCGCGGGGCGGTGCCGCGCGCGTCTTCCTTGCCAAGGAGCAGGACTCCGGTAAGCAGGTCGCGCTCAAGGTGCTGCACCCGCAGCTCGCCGTGTCGGTGACCGCCGACCGATTCCTGCGTGAGGTCGGGTTCCTCACCGGCTTCGACCATCCCAAGATCGGCAAGCTCATCGACTCGGGTGAGAACGAGTGGCTGGTCTACTACGTCATGCCCTACGTGGAGGGGCCCACGCTGCGGGAGCACCTGGCGCGCGTGACGCAGGCGTCGATCTCGGACACGCTCAAGATCGCGCACGACCTGCTCGACGCGCTCGACTACGCGCACGCC
>JBDGYO010000493.1:0-2149 GCA_039584015.1 Gemmatimonadota bacterium
CCTGCTGGCGGTGATCGAGATCCTCGAGGAAATCACCGGCACGCTGCATATCGTCGACATCCTGCAGGGTATTACCCGCAAGCTGGGCGAGACGTTCGGGCTCGACCGCTGCTCGATCTACCTCGCGGAGCACGGTGAGCGGACCGCCCGCCTCGTCGCCTCATACGAGGACCCCTCGATCCGCAACTACGTGGTGGACCTCGACCGCTACCCGGAGGTGCGGCAGGCACTGGAATCGGGCGAGACCGTGTTCATCCCCGATGCCCAGGGCCACCCTGACCTCAAGCACATCCACGGGCTGCTCGAGACGCGGCGGGTCAAGGCCATCACCGTGGTGCCCATCTCGTGGAGGGGCGCGCCCGTGGGTGCCATCTTCCTCCGTACTTTCCGTGACGGCCCCGGCTTCTCCGAAGCCGACGTCCGCTTCATCCAGGTGATCGCCAGCCTGGTGGCGAAGGCGCTGCGGAACGCCCATCGCTACGAGCAACTCCTCAAGCAGGCCGACCAGCCCGAGTCGGCCCGCCAGGACGATCTGCGCCGCGCCGTGTTCGTCAGCTTTCTGGCACGGCTGTTAGACGCTTACACGGGCCGCGACGCCGCCGCAGAGCGACTCCTGTCCAAGGCAGCGGCCGAGGAGCTCGAGCGGCTCGTGGAAATCGCGATGGCGGTGTTCGCCGAGGAGGCAAAGGGCACGTGACGCTCTTGCGCGTCCTCACCTGGGCGCCCTAAGTTGCGACGTCCTCAATCAGCCGAACGACAATGACGCCAGCGCTGTACCAAAGCGGGGTGGTCGGTATCGGTGCGAAAGCCCTGCACACGACGCGCAGGGCGCTCATCGACGACCTCGGCGAAGCCGGCGAAGCCCGCTTGCAGGAAATCGGCTACGCGGCCGGCGAAGAGGTGTACCACTCCTTCTGCGATTGGCTGCCGCAGTACACCGGCGTGTCTGATCCCGGGGAGTTGGACGCCGAGACGCTGGGCGAGGTGCTGTCGGAGTTCTTCAGCGCGCTGGGCTGGGGCTCGGTGTCAGTGGAACGGGTCGGCAACTCCGGTCTCGAAGTCACCTCCGAGAACTGGGCCGAGGCGGATCCCGAGAGCCAGGCGGAGTACCCTTCCTGCTATTTCACCACAGGCCTGCTCGCCAGCTTCCTCACGTGTCTCGCCGGGGGAAGCGCGTTCGCCATCATGGAGCTCGAGTGCCGCTCCCAAGGTGACGCCGGATGCAAGTTCCTGGCTGGATCGCCGGAGACGCTGGATGCCGTGTATGAGGCGCTCAGCGAAGAGCGAGACTACCGCACGATCCTCGGAGCATAGGCGCCGCTCCGGTCAATCTTCCGCTTCGAATGCCTCGAGCTTGGCCGCGTAGTCGGGACGCATGGTCAGCGTCCCGTCAATGATTACTTCGCGGTCCCACGGAAGGATGATGAAGCTCTCCGTCGCGAGCGCGTGGAAGTCGGGCTCGTACGGTCCTGTCTTGAACGAGACGGCGGTCCGTACCTCGGCGGGATGGTGCTGGCGCGCGGCCGACAGGGCCACCTTCAGCGTGTCGCCGGAGTCACAGGTCTCGTCCACGATCAGCACGCGGCAGCCCTTGACCTCGGGCGGCGGGCCCGTCACGAGCGTCGGACGGCGCGCCGCCTGGCGCCGCGTGATCGACATGGCGGCGAAGTCGCGCTGCAGGATGGAGGCCACGACGGCGCCCGGGAGCACCCCTGCCTTGGCGATGCCCAGAATCAGGTCGGGCTCGTAGTCGCGGGCGATGCGCAGGGCCAACGCCCGGCACAGCTCGCCGAAGAACGTCCAGTCGATCTCTAGGACGTCGCGGGAATCATCCGAGAACTTTGGGTCGTGCATAGGCTTGGGATAGTAGCCCGGCCACCTCGAGCCGTCTAGGCGTCTCCGCCCCCGGGCATTATCTTCCCGCTCGAATGGGTTTCTGGAAACGCCTCTTCGGGCGGCGTCGCGACGCAGCCCTCAAGCCTCAGCGGCTCGACTACCTGAACGAGGCCCTGGCTCTCGAGCGCCAGGGCGACTACGATGCCGCCCTCACCTCCTATCGTCTGGCGCTGCGCGACCACCCGACCGACGCCCGGGTGTTGCAGAACATGGCGATCGCATACACCAAGACCAACCGCACCGACGAGGCCAT
>JBDGYO010000494.1:0-2148 GCA_039584015.1 Gemmatimonadota bacterium
AACAGGTAGAGTTGGACCTCGACTCTCGATTCCCCAGGAGCCGGGGCGCCGAACTGGGCGGCACCCCTTCCCGTGAGCTGCTCCCCGTCCTGTCGGAAGATGTCCAGCAGCTCACCGGTCATGAACACATCGGTATCGAGTGCCGCTCCGACTTGCATGACGAGAGCAGTGTCGAGGGCACCCACCGAGAGTGGGCCGGCCTGATACGTGCGCCAGGCTTCCCAGTCCCCCGCCTCGCGCACGCGGGAGACCCCTTGGGGTGCCGGCATGACCCGCATGTCCCTCAGTCGCAGCCCGAGCCTGGTGCTGAGATGGGTATCGATGTCGCGGTAGTCGACCTGCGTCAGCCCCTGGTCTGGGAACGGTAGCACCGCCAGGGATTGGATCGGGTCGGCGCGTGCGTTGATGTCGTAGTAGGGCCGCCCTCCAACGCACGCGGCCGTCACGAGCGCGAGCAGGAGCGCTGCGGCTCGGGATACCGAGGGGCGTCGCCCCGGTGTAACGCTGCTCACAGTGTCAGTGGGACCCAGATCACAGTTTCGGAGAGTAATCAGTAGTGACGCTCGGTGTCCAATCTGGAGGCTCCCCAGATGCAGGAGCAACTCGAACTTGGCTGGGCGCGTGCATGGGCTGTCGCGAACCCCAAGACCGACCCCAAGCTGAGACAGGGGGCCTGGTACCCCGTTCTCGCGAACCACCGGAACCACGTGGCGCTGCGGGTCCACGGCAAGCGCGTCACCGTGCGCCCCACCCTTCTGGAAGTCCGCCGCATCGAGCCGACACGCATTACGGTGGTATACCGCCCGCGTAACGGTCCCAACCCGGCCCGCGGCACGAGTGACGACCTGGGCCCCGTCTACGGCGTCTGCCCGAGGTCCAGCGACCGACTGAAACTGTTCGAGAACGCGTCCCTGGCGGAATGTCCCCGATGCGGGTTCCGAGGTGAGGTCGCCTGGTGGGAGACCGGCTGAGGAGGTTCAGGACTCGCTGGATTCGTCGGCCGGCTTCCAGGCGTCGCAGAATCGGGTGAGTGCCTCGGTGAGCCGATAGACGTCCGGCTGCGGTGTGTTCCCGCCACGCAGTTGGTCCATCATGTGATGGCGCGCCCGTTCGAGCAGAAACGCGGCCTCCCTGTACTCCTTCCAGCTCAGGAACAGTGCGTGGGCCATGAGCCCACGGCCGACGTAGTCGCCCTCAATCGCCGCGATGCGGGCGGGGTGCGCGACCTCCCTCAGGTCCTTGAAAGCCTCGAAGATCTCCGAGTCCGCGTCGCCGCCCATGAGGTCCTTTGAGTCGGGTGCGAGCTGCTCATACAGGGCGCTGAAGGCCTTCTGCGGAGTATCCGCCATGGTGAAGTCCCGGTTTGGGCTGTCCCAACGCTAACACGAAGCGAAACCTCCATGCCAGCGCGGCCGTAGGGAGCGGTGAGTCCCCAATGAGGGTTGTTTCATGCTGAGACCGGTGCTTGCCGTCGCCGCCACGGGTGTGGTCGGCTACCTGCTGTGGCAGTTGTTCCTGAAGCTGGTCGCGCCTCTACTGGGTGTTCTGGCGGGGTTCCTGCTCGTGGCAGGCAAGGTGGTGTTCCTGGCAGTGCTCGTCCTGGTGGCGTTGTGGATCTTCAAGCGCCTGTCGAGGCGTGCCGAGGCGCATTAGCGGCGAGATACAGAGGGACGAGAACGAGCTGGATACGCGACGGGCCTCCGTGAGGAGGCCCGTCGGCGTTGGGGCTAGACCGCCGCGGCGGCTCGCAAGCTTGGGACCACGATGGATCCCCCTTCGTGCGCCTTCAGGTAGGCGTTGGGGTCGTGCTCCATGGCGCCGGCCGGAAGCCAGTGCCACAGGGGGCCCAGGTCCCGCTTCACGCGATCGGTGAAGAACTGCGGGAGTTTCGTGGTCTGGCGCTCGAAGTAATCGCGGAACGGCCGGTCGTGCTCGAGCAGCCGCCGCACTTCGGTGAAGTACCGCAGGCGTCCGAATCCCTCGGAAGAAATCGCCCGCACGACGTTCATCCAGCGCGGGATGGTGGCCTTGATAGCCCAGAAGCGCCGGTTGATGGAACGCCACGAGAAGGTATGCCGCGTCAGGTCGATGACGTGGTCGTAGAAGTCCGGCCAGGAGTAGTTCGCCGGCTTCACGTTCATCGCGTGA
>JBDGYO010000495.1:0-2145 GCA_039584015.1 Gemmatimonadota bacterium
CCGGAGTTCAACCGGGTTTTCCACCTGCCGCGGCGCGACTGGGAGGAGCGGATACAGACCAACGACCTGTATCTGCGGATGACCACCGCGTACCGGACGCCCGCGGGCCAGCAGACTCTGCGACCGATTCAGGCGGCGGCTCTGGCGGACCTGCACGACTCTGGAGGGCTGCTTGCGCCCATCGGAGTCGGGCAGGGCAAGACCCTGCTGACGTACCTGGCGCCCACAGTCGTGGGGGCGCAGCGGCCGGTGCTCCTGCTGCCGGCAGCGCTCAAGCGGAAGACTCGAGTGGAGTTCCGCGAGCTCTTCCACCACTGGACGGCGCACCCGACGTTTCTCGACCCCGACCAGTTCGACAAGCACTGCATTTCGTACGAGCTGCTCGGCCGCGACTCGGCGAAGAGCGTGCTGAGCAACATCCGCCCTGATCTGATCATCGCGGACGAAGCGCACCGGCTCAAGAACCGCGATGCGTCCGTCACGCGGCGCGTCGAGCGCTACATGATCGCGAACCCCTCCACGATGTTTGCCGGCATGAGCGGCACCATCACCAAGCGCAGCGTCATGGACTTCTGGCACCTGGTGTATTGGGCGCTGAAAGAGGGCATGCCGCTGCCGCGCTTCGAGCACGAAGCGTACAACTGGGCCGAGGCACTCGACGAGCGAAAGACCGACGCCATCTCGAGGCGGGACCCCGGAGCGTTGTTCAAGCTCTGCACTCCCGAGGAGCTGGCCGAGATCAAGGTCATCCCCCCGGAGCGCGCGAGCGCGACGCAGCAGATGATGCAGGCGGTGTTCCTGCACGAGAAGAAGTTGACGGCCGCACGCAAGGGCTTTCAGCGGCGGCTTCGCGACACACCAGGCGTCGTCTGCAGCAACGACACGCGGCTCGACTGCTCGCTCGTCATCACGGAGCTCAAGTGGGATCCAGGGGCGGAGTGCCGTGCTCATCTCGACCATCTCCGCGCCACCTGGGAGACACCGAACGGCGACCTACTCGTCATGCCCACAGACGTGTGGCGACAGGCGCGCGAGTTGGCCTGCGGTTTCTATTATCGATGGGATCCTCCCGCCCCCGAAGAATGGAAATCTGCACGCAAGAGCTGGAACTGGTGGGTGCGGCAGGTGCTCTACCCCGACGGGATGGTCTACGACGTCTTTCGACACCTCAATCTCGACAGCCCCATGCAGGTCGCGCGCGCTGTCGCGGGGTACGAGGTAGGACCGCAAGAAGCCCGCGAGGGGTACTGGGACACCAGCGGGGGAGAGGACGATCCGCCGGAATGGGTTCCCCCTGTTGCTGCAAGGGCCGGCTACAAAGTAGCGCCCACGCTCAAACACGACGACATGCAAAAGGCCTACGCGGACTGGGTCGCCATCCGCGACACGTTCAAGCCGAATACGGTTGCTAACTGGATCGATGACGGTATTATTCAGAAGGCTCGGGCATGGGCCAAGAAGCACAAGAAGGGGATCATCTGGACTGAGCACCGAGCTTTCGGCAACGCGATAGCGGCCGCGCTCGGTACGGGGTTCTGCGCGCAAGGCGGACTCGACGCGAACGGTCGCAGCATCGAGGAGTACAAAGGCGAGCTTGTCGTCGCGAGCGTCGCAGCGAACAAGGAGGGCAGGAACCTCCAGGCGTGGAATCGCAGCTTGGTCGTCACGGCGCCGCCCAACGGCGCGTTGTGGGAGCAGCTACTCGGGCGCACCCATCGAATGGGGCAAACAGCCGACACGGTGTACGTGGACTGGGTCAACGCGTGTGAGGAGCAGGACAGCGGCTTCAGTCAGCTACTCGCCGATGCGCGCTACATCGAGGACACCACAGGACAACAGCAGAAACTCATCTACGCGGACCACGTCCGCGCCTAACTAGCCAGGAGAAAAGTATGCAACCAGGACAGCCCGTACAGGGCCAAGATGGACAGTGGTACGTAGCGGGCCCTGATGGTCAGTGGCAGCTGTACCAGCCGCCCGCACAGCCGGCCGCACAACCGCCCGCACAGCCGTACGCGCAACCAGGCGGAGCGGTCCCGGGCGCAAACAATCAGACGATGCCGGGGGCGATGCCGGGGGCGATGCCGGGGGCGATGCCGGGTGCGATGCCGGGTGCGATGCCGGGCGCCGTTCCGGCCGCAGGCG
>JBDGYO010000496.1:0-2141 GCA_039584015.1 Gemmatimonadota bacterium
GTTGGGGAGCTCGACGTGGTAGGCGCCGATGTGCTGCGTGATCCCGCCGGACTCGCCGGCGATCACGTTGGTCTTGCGGATGTAGTCGAGCAGCGAGGTCTTGCCGTGGTCCACGTGTCCCATCACCGTCACCACCGGTGGGCGCGGAACCAGATCCTCGGCCTCGTCCTGCGGCTCCTCCAGGATCGACTCGGTCGGCACGTACTCCTCCTCACGTACGGCCTGGAACCCGAACGCACCGGCGATCAGGTCGATCTGGTCGAAGTCGAGCCGCTGGTTCACCGTGACCATCAGCCCCAGCTCCTTGAAGCAGAACGTCACGATCTCGGTGGGCGACACCGCCAGGTTCTCGGCGAGCTCGGACACCGTGATGAACTCGGTGACGCGGACGAGGGTCTTCTCCCGCTCCCGCTCTTCGGCGCGCTGCTGTTCGGCGAGCTCGCGGGCGGACGGTTCGCCGTCCCGACGCCGCGCCTTGCGGGCCCCCGGACCCTTGATGCTGGCGAGGGTGCGGCTGATGTTCGCCTGCACCGCTTCCTTGTCCACCTTGGACCGCTTGCCCCCCTTGCGTCGGCGCTTCTTGTCACGCCGGCGGTCCTCCGTAAGCTCACCCGGGGCTGCCGACGCCACGGGGCGCGGGCCCGACGATGCCACGGGCCGCAAGCGGGACGGCGGGGGCATGACGCGCTCGACCCGCTTGGGAATGACCGGCTCCGCCCGCGGGGCTTCCGGCTGGGGTGCGGCGGCTGCGAGGGCCTCTTCCCCTTCCTCCGGTGCGGGTGGTGGGGCGGCTTCCCCTTCGGTCTCCACGGTCGCTGCAGCGGCCTCCTGGTCGACGGCGGGGGCTTCCTCTGCCGCCGGTTCCTTGAACAGCGCCGCAGCGCGCTCCTCCAGCGAGGCCGCCTCCTCGATGGCGACCTCCTCTGCCTCCCGAGCCGCAGCGAGCGTCTCAGCCTCGAGACGAGCCTGCTCCTCCACCTCCCTCTTGGCGGCGACCTCGGCAGCCGTGCGCCGGCGCCGGCGCGGCCGCGCCTCCGGAGTCGGCTCCTTTTCGGCCGTCTCCGTGGCCTTCTTGCGGCGGCGCGTCCGTGTCTTGGCTTCCGGCTCGGCCTTGCGCCGCTTCTCGCGCTCCCACCGGGTGCGGACGCGCGCAACCTGCCCGTCGTCGAGCCCGGACATGTGGCTGCGAACGTGGATGTTCATCTCCGCGAGCAGCTTGATGAGCTGGCCGCTCCCGACGCCGAACTCCGCCGCGAGATCATGGATCCGCGTCTTACCCACTACTGCCTCCTCGCGTGCTTCTTTGCTTCGCCGCCAATGATTCCGGCAGCGAGATTCCTGTCACGCACTCCGACCGCTTGCACCGTGCCGCGACCCAGCCGCCGTCCCAGCTCGGCTGCCGCAGGTCCCTCAAGGGTGCGCACGCCCTTGGCCCGCGCGAGTCGCAGCACCTTTTCCTCGGTTCGCGGGCTGTGGTCGGCCGCCACCACGACCAGACCGACCTCCTCACGTTGCAGGGCGGTGCGTACGCCACCCGTACCGACCACCACACTGCCGGCACGCGCACCCAAGCCCAGCAGGCCGAGCTGCGCATCGGTCATCACGCCGCCGGCGTCTCCTTCGACTCGGCGCTCTCTGCCCCCTCGTCCTCTTTCGCCGCTGCCTCCTCGGTCGCCTCGCTGTTCTCCTCCGTGAGCTCGCTGAGGAACGCCATCAGGACGTCAGCCTGCTCTGTCGTGATGCCTTCGATCTTCTCCACGTCCTCCCGCTCGAGGTCGAGGATGTCCCGCAGCGTCTTGCGTCCCGTGGCCTCGAGGGTCTCCACCAGGTCGGGCGGCATTCCCTTGAGCTCGTTGAGCAGCACGTCGGCCACTAGCTCGTCCTCCGGCTCCAGCGGTGCGAACAGCGGTCCTTCACCGCCCCGCTCCAGCCACTCGCGGCTGGAGTAGAGGTCGATTTTCCACTCGGTGAGCTCAGACGCGAGGCGCACGTTCTGCCCGTTGCGTCCGATGGCCAGCGAGAGCTGGTCCTCATCCACGATCGCCTGAATCGTCTTGGAGTCGGCGTCCGAGAACACGCGCGAGACCCGCGCCGGGGCGAGGGCCAGCTTGGCAAACCGCTCCGGGTCGGGGGACCACGGC
>JBDGYO010000497.1:0-2461 GCA_039584015.1 Gemmatimonadota bacterium
AAAATCTCTGCGGCCTCTCCCACTGAAGGGCAGGTGCTTACCTGGAACTCTACCGCAGGACAATGGGAACCACAGACACCATAGGTGAAATATGACCAGTACAAAAGTCAAATTTGATGGAAACCTTGATGTAGTAGATACAGAGACCACTCCAACCACTGGTCAATATTTGAAGTGGGATGGTTCTAAGTGGATAAATGCATCTGCTCCTGCTGATGATCGTGTGGCTGTATTTACTGTTGAAGGTGAGTTGGCAGTAGGTGAGATAAACTCAAGGTTTTACTATCCCTTCACTTCTGGATCTCTTCAGGCAACTCGTATACGAGCGGCTGTGAATACCGCCCCTACTGGTGCGTCCTTGACTGTTGAGCTACGGTTATACAACTCTTCTGGATCAGTGGCTTGTGGAACTGCCACAGTGTCAGCCAGCGCATACACTGGATCAAATGCTTCTCTTTCTAATGATTACATCACCCCAGGACATTGGTGGCAGATAGCAATCACCCAGGTAGGATCCACTGTGGCTGGATCTGATCTGGTATTTCAGGTAATGTGTCAACCTTCAGGACTATAAATGGCTAGAGATCCCGACTCCACTATTATTACTGGCACAGGTTGCGATATGGCCTATGAGTTTGGAGGCCCGTTTGAGGTTTGGGAAAATGAAGAAACTGGTGCGGTTTACATGCCTGTTCGTAGCACTGCTGGTGGCTTTGCTATGTATAAAGCAGATTGGTACGATGAAACTTGGTCTGAACAGGATGCATCAAACGCTCCTACAGGTAGCACTCTAACAAGTACAGGCACATCGTCGCTTTTCGATGGTCGCTACATTCATATCATGTTTTATGCTGGTGGGAGTGATCCTTATTACCATTACTACTCGCAGTTTGATTGCTTTACAGATACGTGGGTCAAGACAGATGTTCAGTGTGCTTCATTAGCCTCTGCAAATTATGTAGTTGGCCCTCCGCTTGTTACCAGTGGCAGTGACATTTACACATTTTTTACAGAGCCTGAGCCAAAGAAGTTCAACACTATGCCTGTGTACTCCTACTCAACAAACTTTGGGACTAGCTTTACACAAAACGTAGACATACCAGATAGCGATAGCAAAGCAGGGGAGGATGTACAGGCGTCCGGTATAGCCGCAAATGACGACTTGATTTTTATTTGGAATAGTCATGATGATAGCCCAAACCACGTGCTCTATACAGTTAGTTATGATGGATCAAGTTGGTCGGATTTGCATACCCCTTCGTCAAGTCTTTTTTCATGGCTCATGGAGGGTGCGTGTAGGTTTACGTCGAGTGGCAGTGATGTATTTGTGTTTCGTGGTAGAGAGGATGTGGCAGGAACTATTGATCTGGAAGTTGTTGAAATGTGGTATCACAATGACGGGAACAGCATTAGCTTTGATTACAGATCTTTGGTTGCTGTCTCAACTGATTTTTATGCTCAGTATGGAGCATCCCCTGTGATAGATACCGGAGAAGAGTTGATTATTTTCACTTCAAGGTATCCAACAACTGGTATCTGGTATGCCACGAGGGATTATGGCTCAACGTCATGGAGTGAGCTGACAAAACTTGATGATGAGGTATCCTATTCTGATGGCATGGTAGGTCGTAGGTGTAATGCAGATGGATATGCGGCAGTTGTGTGGGTGGTAACTAATACAGGTGTCTATTTGAAGTGCTACCCCAGTGTTCCAGATAAGTTTCCAGCCGGGACATTACAAAGGAAGGCTTATTTCTTTTAGGAGTTGTTATGGCAAGTTATGCAAAGGTTCTTCTAAGTGGTTGTACAAACGGTAAGAATATCAACATCAGTGCTTCCGGTTCTGCGGGGGCAAACACCATTCATACGGCGGTAGTCGGTATTCAGGACAGGGATGAAGTGTGGATTTATGCACAGAACACGGATACAGCTTATAAGATGCTTTATATTATGTATGGTGGAACAACGTTTCCTGATGATCTTGTACAAGTGAGTATCCCACCACAGGCTGGTGCAATGTTGGTTATCCCTGGCTGGATACTCAATAATGGCAATGTGATCAAGGCTTATGCTCAGACTGCAAACAAGATCTCAGTGAACGGATTTGTAAACAGGATATACAACAGTGGATCGTAGCGGTCTTATTGAGCCACGTATGGGAAGCGTTCAGGTGGATCTCAATACGGACTCTCGTGTTAGGTATTTCTACGACATAGATGATAGTGTCAGCAAGGCTATCTGGGTTACATCAGGTAGAGCAGAGGGCTGGAATGACACGAGCCAGAATAGCTATCATTTGAACCAGTATTCCAAAGGAGGGGATTATATAAAACCATATCATTACGATGATCCAGGCCCAGGCATCTTGAATGGTCATCCGGGCTTATACTTCAACGGTGATATGGGTTCGATTGATGGCTGTGTTCTTTTCCGTGACAGTCAGGATGTGTTTGTCTATAAC
>JBDGYO010000498.1:0-2132 GCA_039584015.1 Gemmatimonadota bacterium
ATATCGGGGGTGTCCTCGATGGTGTCGGCGACGCGGCACAGCAGGTACGCCACGAGCACGGGGTGCTCGAGGTCCGACGGCAGCAGGCGAATGCAGATCGCGAACGTGCGCGACACCTTGGGAAGCATCGCGTCGCAGAACGCGCGATCGGCCGCTGCGGAGGGTGGAACGAGCGTGCCCGTCATCGGGGCGAGTCCGCGTTGCGGGACCTCCAGGGAAGCCAATCGGGTGCGAACAGTCGCCACGAGAAGATCGCCCGGGGATCGATGGATTCGTTGAGTACGCCTGCGATGGCCTGTTGCAGCCGTGGCGAGCGCTGCACCCTGCCAGCGACGAGGTCGTTGACCCACGGCCGTGCGAGCCAATTCTGGGCTACCCGGTACCCCGTGTAGCGCGGCGCCAGCTCGCGCTCGAGAACGTGGGCAAAGTCCGTCAGGTGCCGACGGTCGTCCTCGACGAGAGCCCGTTCGATCTGCCGCGCCGCGATCTCTCCGGTTTCCATCGCCTTGCCGACCCCTTCTCCGGTGAAGGGGAACGTGGCACCGATGGTCTCGCCGATCGAGAGGATGCGGGCCGAATGACAGGCGGCCGCACCGTCGAGTCCGCAACGCAGTCGCGCTCCCGTCAGCGGGCTCACGTGCTCCGCCTCGCGGAGAAGTGCCTTTGCCAGCGGGAACGCCTCGGCGAACGTCGCAAACGTGGTCCGCAGGTTCACGGTAGCCGTACGCCCGCCTCGATAGAACACGCCGCAGCCCACGTTGTACTCGTGGCCTCCCATCGGGAAGATCCAGGCGTACCCTGGGAGAATTGCACGGTGGAACGAGATGATGAGCGCGTCGATGGTCACCGGGGAGCGCACGTAGCACCGCAGCGCCACCGCGCTCGGCTGTCGGCGATGGACCACGCCGGCCTGCTGCAACAGCGACAGGTCCGCGCCCGTGGCCACCACCGCAACCTGGCTCCGGATGCAGCGCTCGGCACCCGCGAGCGAGATGGTGACCCCGCCGTCGTCGGCTTGGAGCGCCGTCACCCGCGCCTGCTCGAACAGCGCGCCGCGCGCGATGGCCGCCTGTAGCAGGACGTGGTCCAACCGGTCACGCCGCAGCGTCACGAACTCGCCGGGGATGTCCACACGGATGTTGCGCGGGCTGAAGGCGGAGAGGACCGAGGCCCGGTGTCCTTCATCGACAATCTGCTGGTAGATGCCGGCGCGTCGCAGCGCGTTCAGGGCGTCAGGGATCAGTCCGTCACCGCAGACCTTTTCTCTGGGGAAGGATGCCTTGTCGAGCAGCAGGACCGAGCGACCGCCGTCTGCGAGCTCGCGGGCCGCAGTCGCGCCCGCTGGGCCGGCGCCCACGACCACCACGTCCCACGTCTGGGTCACGGTGTCGGGCCCTCGTGCCGGGTACGCAACGCGTCGCGGATGCGGTTCAGGACCTGATCGCCCTCGTGACCCGGCGGGACCAGAGTCTCCGCTTGCCGCTCGGGAAGGGAGGGATCGAGGGTGCGACGCATCAGGGCCTCGGAAACGAGCTGCGTCAGCAGCGGGTTCACCGGATCCACGAAGAACCGCAGATGGACGTACCGATCCGCGTCCGAGCCGTAGCTGCCGACGGCGGTGCGCAACACGACGTCGTACCACCCGGTCTCCAGGTAACCCTCTTCGGCGCTGACCATTCGGACCTGGAACCCCTCGGCCGTGACCAGCCCTGCGAGCTCGACGATCACGTCATCGGGGTCTGCCTGGAGCGTGTCGGTCGGAGCATCGGGAAAGGGCGTGATGTACGGACGTACGGCCGTCGCCTTGCACGCCGCGGCTGCCAGCAGGAGCACGAGGATCCCCCTCGTCGGGATCCCCCCCCACCGCGGGCAACGGTGAAGGAGGCTACTCGTGCTCCGGGGTGCCGGGCGGATCCGTGTGCTCCTCCTCGGCGGTGGAGTCGGTGGCCGCTTCGTCATGCTCCTCCCCGGGTGCGTGGGTGTGGTCGGTGGTGCGCTCCTCCAGGGCGCCCTGCAGGACGGAGGTAGGCACGCCGCCGCCGTACCCGTACACGATCGTGCCGCCGACGTGCGCCGTCCAGAGCACGAACAGCGCGCCGAGCGCGGAGATGGTGAGGAACGCCGGGCGCTCC
>JBDGYO010000499.1:0-3945 GCA_039584015.1 Gemmatimonadota bacterium
GCTCCGCTCCGTGGCGCCGTGCAGGATGGCACTGGTCTCGCTCATCTCCACCATGAACGTGGATTGACCCCGTCCCAGGCTGTCGCTCGCGCCCACGCGGGTGAACACACGATCTACGACGCCCACGGTGGCTTCGTCGGCGGGCACGAACGACCCCATCTGCGCAAGCACGACCGCGAGACCGGTCTGCCGGAGCACGGTCGATTTCCCGGCCATGTTCGGACCGGTCAGCAGGATCACGCGGCCCGTGTCGTCGAGGCGAATGTCGTTGGGAATGAACTTGCCGGGGGGGAGCACGCGCTCGACGACCGGGTGCCGCGACTGCCGAAGGTCGAGTTCCATGCCGACGGTCAACGTGGGACGGACATAACGCTCGCGGGCGGCGGTCTCAGCGAGGGCGGCGACCACGTCCAGCTCCGCCACCAGGCGTGCCACCCGCTGGAGTCGCGTGAGCCGTTCGGTCACGAGATCGCACAGTGCGGCAATCAGCTCTCGCTCGCGCCGCAGCGCCTGCTCTTCCGCCCCCAGCACCCGGGCCTCGTACTCCTTGAGCTCCGGCGTGGCATATCGCTCGGCGTTGGTGAGCGTCTGGCGCCGCTCGTAGTCGTCGGGAACGGCCTGCTTGTGCGCCTTGGTGACCTCGATGTAGTACCCGAAGACCTTGTTGAACCCCACCTTGAGCGAGGGAATCCCCGTGCGCTCGCGTTCGCTCGCCTGCAACGCAGCGATGTACTGCTTCCCCCCGTCCCGCAGCTCGCGGATCTCATCCAGCTCGGCGTCCGCGCCGGGGCGGACGGCGTCGGCGGCACCCAGCGAGGGTGGCGCGCGTTCGACCAGGGTCTCGTCGAGACGCTCGGACAGGTCGGCCATGAGATCGAACGATCCGGCGATGCGCTCCAGCTCGGTGCTGGCTTCCCGGGTCGTAAGGCCGTCGAGGGCGCTCTTGACGTCAGGAAGCTTGCCGAGCGAATCGCGCAGCCCGCCGAGATCCCTGGGGCTGGCTCGGTGGGCGGCCGCCCGCCCCGCCAGTCGCTCGATGTCGCGCACGCCGTCGAGTGCGTCGCGCAGCCGCTCCCGGCCGCGCTCGTCCCGCACGAGCACGTCGACGGCCTCGTGACGCGCCTCGATCGGCTCGACCTCGCGCAGCGGCGCCAGCAGCCACTGGCGCAGTAGGCGTGCACCCATCGGGGTGACGGTGCGGTCGAGCACCTCGAGCAGCGTGCCACCGGGGTCGCCGGGACGCATCGGCTCCACGAGCTCGAGGTTGCGCCGCGTCATCTCGTCGAGCGGCATCGCCACGCCGGGGCGCAGCACGGTGGGATGCGCGAGCTGCGGCATCCCGCCCGGCTGGAGCTCGCTCGCGTACCGTAGCAGCGCGCCCCCGGCACCGAGCGCCGGCCGATCGGTGTCGATGACGCCGAGACCGTCCAACGATCTGAGTCCGAAGCGCTTCACGACGTCGGTCTCCGCTTGCTGCGGCTCGAAGTCCCACGCCTGCCGGGAAGTCGTCATGACCTGTGCAGCGAGAAACGGCAGCGCCTCGCCCTCGGGGAGCACGACCTCACGCGGGTCATACCGCGCGAGGGTAGCAGGGAGATCGAGGGGGTCGACTGTCTCCAGGACGAACTCGCCGGTCGACAGGTCGAGCGCGGCCACGCCCGCGGGGTCGCCTGGCAAGACGGCCACCAGGAAGTTGTTGCGCGTGCCGTCGAGCCAGTCGGCGTTGAAGATCGCGCCGGGGCTCACCGTCTCCACGACCTCGCGCCGCACGACTCCCTTGGCGAGCTTGGGGTCCTCCACCTGTTCGCAAATTGCTACGCGATAGCCCCGCTCCACCAGACGTCGCAGGTACTCGGCAGCGGCCTTGACCGGTACGCCTGCCAAGGGGATGTCCGCAGCGGCACCACTGTTGCGGCTGGTGAGCGTGAGCCCCAGCTCCCGCGCGGCGAGCTTGGCGTCGTCGAGGAACATCTCGTAGAAGTCGCCCATGCGGAAGAACAGGATCGCGTCGGTGTGGCGCGCCTTGATCTCTCGGTACTGCTGCATCAGCGGGGTTTCGGGTGTGCCGGGCGTGCGGCGCCTCGGGCTCACTGCTGCTCCTCCACCACGAAGGGGTTGCCGCCGAACTTCGACGAGGCGCTGGGCGTTGCCGCGGTCGGCGTAGCGCCCGACGCGGACTTTGAGCAGCCCGTCCGGGCTGCGCACCACGTGGGGCTCATATCCCTCGGCGTAGAGGGTGCGCATCAACTCGTCGGCAGCGGCTGCACTCTGGACCGCGGCCAGCTGCACGGCATACACCGCGCGCGTCGCGCTGGGCTGGGCGGCCGTGGTATCGGTTCCCGTATCGCCCGCTGCTAGCGCGCCGCTGCAGCGCTGGAGATGGTACCGGGCCCGGTTGGCGAGCTCCACGTCCTCGTCGGCGCCCGCCTCCGCGCTCACCAGCAATTGACACCCCTCGGTGGGGCTACCCAGCTCGATCAGGGAACGCCCCGCCCAGAAGCTCGCGTGGGGCAGGACTTCGCTGAGTGGGTAGTCCATGAGGATGCGCTCGGCCAAGCGGCGCGTCGACGCGTAATCGCCGGATGCGAACGCCAACTGGGCGAGGCGCAGCAGCGCGCGGTCGGCCCACGCCGAGCGGGAGTACTCGATGCTCACGCGTCGGAAGTAGAGGGTCGCGCTGTCCGCGTCGGCCGCGACCACGCCGGCCGCGTACAGCATCCGCGGGTAAAGCGAATCCGCAGGGGAGATCTCTCGCAGGCGCGCCTGAACCAGGGCGCGCGCCGAGTCGCCCTGCCCTTCGGTGGCCAGCCGCGCAGCCACACTCAAGGTCGAGTCTTCCTGGGCGGTCAGGGGTGCCGCGGCGCAGAGCAGCCAGGCGAACACGACGAATCGTCTCATGCGGCGGCCTTTCCGGTGGCGAGGGTGAGAAGCATGTCGCTCAGTGTTCCGGCGTGGTCACTCGTGGTCGTGGACTTGAGCGCTCGGTCGGCTCCGTACGCCGCCCGGAGTGCCTGGTCGAGATCCCGCGCTCCCCAATGGCGGGCGGCCCCCGTCCACCGGCGTGCTTCGGCCTTCCAGTTGCCCAGGCCGAACGGTCGCGCCTTCTGGATGTGACTGAACACCGCGCCCTCGACTCGACCCGGCGGCGTTCCGGAGTCAAGCAGCGCGCGTGCCAGTCGCACGCCCACCAGAGCGGTGCCCAGCATCCCTACCAGGCGCACCCCGGTGATGCCCGAGCCGGCGAGTACCTGCTCGAGCATGCCGATCGCCAGGGGAATGTCGCGCGCCAGCACCGCGTTGACCCAGTCGTGCGGGGTCTCACCGCGGCGTACGCCAACCAGATGGGAGACGTCCTGCACGCCCAGCGGTCGCTCCTCCGGCGCCGCCGCCGCCAGCTTCTCCACTTCCATTGCCAGGTGCGACAGGTCTCCGCTCACCGCGTTCACCAGATGCTCGACGGCCTCCGGCTCGATGCTGAAGCCCGTCTCCTTCGACCTGCGCTCCACCCAGCGCACGAGCCGCTCGGGGGTCAGAGGCTCGAGCTTCACGTGGACGGCGTGCGCCTTGAGCTTGGTGTTGGGGCCCTCGCCGGCGCCGTGCACCATGAGGAGCACGGTCGTGGGCGACGGGTTCGCCACGTACTGCTCCAGCACCCGCCACACCTTCGCGTTCTTGCGCCACTGCTCGAGGTTCTTGACGACCACGACGCGACGCTCGGCGAGCATGGGTAGGGTTTCCACCAGCGCGTGCAGACTCTCGCCGTCCAGGTCTCCGGCGGAGCGAACGTCGAGATTGAAGTCGCGGCTCGCGGGGTCTACGACCTGTTGCTGAACGAAGCTGATGAGCTCGTCCTTGAGGACGTCCTCTTCGCCGGTCAGGTAGTAGACGGGAGCGAGGTCGCCGCGACGGATCTGACGGTACGCGGAGTCAAAGGAAAGGGCCGCC
>JBDGYO010000091.1:0-8408 GCA_039584015.1 Gemmatimonadota bacterium
GCGACTGAGCACGGTCACCTTGTGGCCGTACGCCTTGCCCAGCTGTCGGGCGATGCCCGCCAGGTACGCCGGTGTGCACACGTTGCCGGGCAGCATCTGGAGGTTGCGCGCCAGATGGTGGCCCGTGGCAATGGCGGCTCCGAGCTTGCGGCCCCGCTCCACGTCGGGCCGCTCCTCGCGCACGGCGATGATCTCCAGGAGGGAGATCCGCCGCTTCTTCTTCTCCGTCGCCTTGAGCTGGGTGAACTGCCACGCCCCCTGGGCCACCCCCTCCACCACGACCTGCCCCACCACGAGCGGCGGCACCCCGCCGTGCGTCTCGTGCGCCAGGTGGAATGCCAGGGTCTCGGCCCCGGCGGCAACAGCTTGGCGTGCCGCCACCGCGGCACCGCGCCGCACGGCGCCGCGCGTCACCTCGGCAGCCTTGCCGAGGCCGACTAGCACCACGCGCCTGGCGCCCTTCTTCGGATAGATCGCTGCCGTCTCGTCGCGCTTGCCGGTGAAATCGCCGCTCTCGAGCAAGCGAGACAGCTCGCCTCCGGTGTTGGCGTCGAGTCCGAGGAGGGAGCTGGGGAGCTTGCCGTTGCTCAGCTCGCCGACGGCGACGGCGAGCATCGGCGCGGAGACACGCTCGAGGGGAACGACCTTAACCGAGGATTTCACGCGGACTTCGATCCTGTGTGGTGACGGGTGTTCAGGTGCCGGAATGCCTAGAAAAACCGCGACAACCGACCTTCCAAGGGCCACGGTCGCCTAAGCTTAGTGGAAGGCGGAGAGGTCGGCAAGTTGGCATATTGAGCCCTGCTACCACCCTGGATTCCAACCGTTTGGAGGAGGATATGCTGTACCTAGGCGGGTTGTTCCTGTTCGCGATCGCCGCCGTGCTGGCGGTCTTTCGGGCGCCCTCCCGCGCCGCGCAGCGCTACAGCTCCGCCCTCCCCCTGCTGCAGCTCCAGCGGGCCCAGAACTGCTTGTAGTAGGACCGACCCTTCCGTTGGGGCACGCGGTGCCACGGGTGGTCGGTGTCATCCGCCGGGGGCGGGATCAGCACGTGGGAGACGATGACGCGCGCCCCGCAGAAGGGGCAGCGGTACGACGCGACTCGTGGCTTCACCCACCACACGTACGGGGCGCGGGCGCACTGCGGCCACGCGGCGCAGTCGTGCGCGGTGGCGCGGTATCGCTCCGGCGTGTGCGCGACCTCTTGCGTAAAGCCACAGAAGCGGCACTGCCGGAAGCGGCGCTCCGGCTCCTCGAAACGGGGCGCGTAGAAGCCGGTCCGGTGGCACACCGGGCAGGGCGAGGGCGCCCTCCCCTCACCAAACGCCGCCCAACAGGCCGCCTCCCAGTCGGCGCGGCTGAATGGCAGGGCGGGCATCTCCGTGTAGCGAGTTGGCAAGACGCTCCCGGGCGCACGCCCGCCTGTGGCGTCGGCATCGGAGAGGCCGGTTGGATGCATGGTGCGGGTGGGTTGGGCCACGTGGGCGTGAGCGACGAGGCCATGCGATTACTGCGATGGCGCAGCCCGCTGTGTCCTAACGTATGACGTCCCTCATACCGCGCCCGTGGCGTAGGTCACCGGGGCGGCAACGACACGTGCAGGTGGTCGGCGGTGCCCACGTGCCTCAGGGTGCGCAGACCCATCAGGTGGAAATAGCCCTGCATCAACCAGTTACGCCATGGAGCGCGGTCCAGGGTCCTGAGGTCCATGGCGTGCACGTAGCCGTCGGCCTGGCGGTAGTGGAGGGACGCCTCGTAGATCGGTAGGCCCATCGCGACGTAGTCCTGCGGCGTCCGCGCGAGGTCCGTGATGACGAGGTCCCCATCGAGCAAGGTCAACGTGCTCACCGAGACCCGCAGTAGCGGGTGCAGCGCGGTGTAGTAGCTGCGCACCTCGTCGGTCTTGGCGTTGACGCTCGCGAGATGAAGCAGCGTGTACGCGCAGTAGAACAGCACCAGGGGCAGTGCGACCCACTTGGCCACGAAGCCTGCCCTGGCCTTCCGTGTGAACTTCTTCGAGACCCAGGTGCCGTAGACGGTGAGGACGAGCAGTGCGAGAGCCGCGCCCCCGGCGAGGGCCAGCCAGGTAGGCACGTCTTGTTGCTGGTACAGGTAGGTCGCCGTGCGAAGCAGCACGATGAAAGGCAGGATCAGGATGAGCGCGACCTTGATGCCGAACGCCACCAGCCCCCAGAAGAGCTGTCCCAGCGTGATCCGGGGCTTCGTCTCCGGGACCGGCGTGGTAAGCGCGACGTCAAAGTCCATGGCCCTGCCTCCATGGACTCTACGAAGAGCGCGACGTGGCGGTTTCCCCGAGGCCCCCGCATGGATTGCCCCCGCATAGGGAACGCGCTAACTAGAGTGTCGACGCAGACACGGACCCCGATCCGCTGAGGGAGGAGTGGCATGACCCGTGGAGGGACACCCGGAGCCAAGCGCGGACGCGTGCTGGCGCTCGTGATCGCGTTGGTGGCGTTCGCGGTCTACATCGTCATGGGCAGCATGCGGACCGTGCAGACCGAATGCGAGCTCTGCGTGACCTTCCAGGGCCAGACCGAGTGTCGCCGCGGGTCGGGAGCCGACGCCGCGGAAGCCCGGCGGGCGGCTCAGAAGGCGGCATGCGCCGTCATGGCGCACGGGATGACCGAGGCCGTCGCGTGCGGCAACGTCGTGCCCACCAACGTGCAGTGCCCCAGTCGGTAACATGGAGATTGCGTGACCAACCCGACCGAGGAACCGCCCCGATCCCGCACGCCCAGGGTGGGGCCGTGGCTGCGCAGCTACGGCGAGCGCCAGCGGGAGAGCCGGCGGGAGCGCTGGGTCAGCACGCTCATCGGCGCGGGTGCGGCCGCGGTCTTTCTCGCCGTGCTGCTTGGGGTGCTGTGGCTGTTCGTGCGGTATCCCCTCCCCACGTTGGGGGGACTCGTGGGTGTGTGGGGGGTGGGTCTCTCGATCCTGCTCGTGAAACGCCAGCGCGCCCGGCTGCGCGACGAGCTGCGGCGCCGGTCACTCATGAAGTGAGCCGGTAGCAGGCCCGTCCTCCAACCGCAGTATCAGCCAGCCTGCTCCAGCATCTCCAGGGCGGTTGCCAACCGGTCGCGCACGATGGAGAGATCCGCCACGGCGTCGAGGGGATTCATGTCCCCCGCCAAGAGCATCGCCTGGACGGTCTGCAGGGCACTGCGCAGCTGCTTCTTGACCAGCTCCTGCTGCAGGTGGCGCCCTGCATCCGGCGGCATTCCCCTGGGGTGGGGTTCGTAGGGCGCGCTAGAGTAGGTCATTGCCGCCAATCCTACCGGCCGGCGTCAACGTCGCGTGAGAGCCGCCATTTGTGCCGCCAGCAGCGCGAGCCCGTACGCCCCGATCCCCACCAGCATCGCGGCGCCGAATCCCGCGGTCATCGAGACCAGCACCGCGCAGACCGAGCCGAACACCGACGCCGCGGCGTTCACGGCCCACGACCACGAGACCATCCGGGCCGATATCCCGGCCACTGCCCGGAGCCCCCGCGGGAACGGCAGGCCCATCAAGAACGCCACGGGCGCGATCGTGGCGACGCTCACGGCGATCTTGGCGGCCGCCGACCCGCCCAGGGTCGCGTTCATCGCCGGCGGGAAGCCGACGTGGTACAGCACGAGGGCCACCAGCACCCACCAGGCCGTGACGGCCGGCGACCAACGCGTCAGCCACCGGCCACCCGCCAGACTGCCGACGCCGCTCCCGGCGAGTAGCGTCGCCAGCACTACCGCGAGGGCATAGGTCGGGTTGCCGAGGTACAGGTTGAGCCGATGGATCGCGACGATCTCGACCGTGATGTAGCCCAGGCCGATCCCCAGGAAGAACACGATCCACCACGCCGCTCGACCCAGGGGGACGGCGGAGCCGGTGCCACCGGCTCGCCCGCGCAGGCGCGGCGCCACCGGCAGCAACACCAGCACCATGGTGGCGGCCAGCGCCACGACCAGGCTGGCCAGCAAGGTCTGCCCACCGGTCGTGAGACGGCCCCGGCCGGCCGAGCGGGCCGGCAGGCCCAGTCGGTGCAGCGCCCAGGGGACCAACGGCACCCGGTCGAAGAAGAACGGCCGGTCGTCGGTCACGAGCGAGAGATCGTAGGGGACGGAGTCGATCAGGCTCCCGGCGTCCGCGTCCAGGATCTGCGCGAGGAGCGGGTCACCCTTCTCGGTAGCACGACCCGGATCGTAGCTCACCGCGAACCCCATCGCCCGCGCCCACTCGCGCAGCCGCTCCAGCTCCGGCTCGCGAAACGGCGAGCGTCCGATCAGCACCGTCGCCAGGGATGGGATAGGCAGATTCGTCGGCTGCGTGCGCACCACGAACAGATGGCGTGCCACGTTGCCGCCCACCTCGTTGCGTAGTGCATCCTTCGCCAGGACGACGAGCCTCAGCACTTCTACCGGCGGGTGGTGGTACCAGCGCGAGAACGCCATGACACCGTCGTCGGTGAGCCGTCCCAGGTACTCACGAAACGCTTCCACGGTATACAGGTTGTTGTCGACCAGCGCGTAGGCCCCGGCCGCCGACGCCGCCCACGTGTCGACCAGCGACGCCTGAATCAGTTCGTACCGCTCCCCCGCCCTGCGCACGAAGTTGCGACCGTCGTCCCGTACGACCTCGACCTCGGTGTGGTTCGTGTAGAGCCCGCCGGTGAATCCTGCGAACCGCCCCCTCAGGAGCGCGATCGTGAGTGGGTTCACCTCGACCGCCGTGATCCCGCTGCTGCCGAGCGCGAGCGCCGTCAACACGTCGCGGCCCCCTCCGGCGCCAAGCACCAGGACCCGCTCGAAGCGCCGCATGTGGTACGGCGCGGACGTCACGTCGTAGCCGAGATACGCCACCTGCTCGAGATCACCGTCAAAACCGGTGATCTGTGTCAGGGCGTCGGCATCGTATCGCAGGAACACCTCGCGCGTGGTGACCTCGGGCAGTGTCGAGCTGTAGCCGAAGCCGAAGGGCGGCATGGGCGTGACCAGGTCCTCCGGCGTCCCGTTCACCTCGACCCGGGAGTAGGCGTTCCAGCGCGTTACGAGCGTCGCGAACTGTGGGCGTCCCTTGGCGACCCGCACGTCGTAGAACCCCCAAACCGCGTTCGCGCCTGCCAGCAGCGCGAGCAGCCCCGCGACGAGCAGGCACGCACGGCGCACCTGCGCCGCCCGATGGGCCAGCACCGCTCCGCTCAGGGCGCCCACCGCGGCCGCCACCAGCACCGCCGTGGGCGCGCCGAGCAGCGTCAATGCGGGGGCCACCACCGCACACGCCGCCGCAGCTCCCAGCAGGTCCCAGCCGTACAGCCGGGACACCCGCTGGGGATGGTGTGTGAGGAGCAGCGCCAGGATCAGTCCTGCGGCGACGAATGGCACCACGGCCGCGGCGAACACGAGCAGCGCGTTGCGGAACCCGGCCTCGCGCAGTTGGAGCGTGACCGGCAGATGGAACGCCAGGCTGACCACCAGCACTGTCGCGAGCGCAAACACGAGGGCGCTCACCCCCGCCAGCACGGGTAGTCGCTCGCGTGGGAATCGCTCCGGCAAGACCGTCAGCGCCAACCCGCCGGCGCCCAGCCCCGTCATGGCCAGCGCGACAGCGAAGAAGGCGAAGTGATGGAACATCGTGACGGAGAAGATCCGCGTGAGCAGCAGCTCGAGGAACAACACGGCGAAGCTCGCGAGGAAGATGCCGAGCTCGAGGCTCGAGCCAGTCTGGTTTGGTGAGACGGGGTTAGCCGAGGTCATGCGTGCGATAGGCTACCGGAGAGGGGCCCCCTTTTCTAGCGCGCCGCGGCTTCACCGACCGTGATGCGGGGCACGATCGCGCCTTTCTCCACTTCGAGACGGCCTGTCCGCCCGGACACGACAAGGGCCGCATGGCGTAATTGCCTGCGGCCCTTGGGCTTAGCAGTGGCGCCCGCGCGCCGAGTTCGCCCGCTAGTACTGCACGAACACCGGTCGGCGTTGCTCCACCGCCTGATCGGCCGCCTGCATGAACGCCAACTGGACTTCCGCAAGCGAGGCGCCTTCGCCAATCGAGACGTCGGCCTGGTCCGGCATAGCGGCTGCGCTACTGGCAGCGCACGTGACCTTGATCTCCATGGGCGTGTAGATCCCCAGAGTCAGAATCCCTACCAGACCGTTCAAAAAGGTCCGTTGGGTTTCCACCCTCGACACTCCCGACGCGCACTTCTCGGCCGTTTCGACCGTATTGGGAGGTACCAAGCCAGCGATCCAGCTGTTGGCCCAGGGCTCGTGGATAGTCCGTAGCGATGGTTCGAGACCCGTGTCGATCGTCGCATGATGACACGCGACCAATGCAACGCAGAGCGAGGCCAGTGCAACTGAGCGGACGATGCGCACGTCGTACCTCCGTATCCCTTGGAACTTCATCATGCTGCCGGGTACTGAGCCACAGCAACTAGGTGACTGTAGGGGTGATACTCTACACATCCCGCTAGGTTTCCAGCGCGGGCCCGACCGGACGGAGACGACATGAAGCTCAAGCACGCAGTCGCGAGTCTCGCAGTCCTCCTTTCACTAATTGCCAGCTCTGCGGAGGCGCAGGAGGCGCAACAGGAACCCCGACGACAGGGGTTCTGGGTCAGCGTCGGCATCGGTGCGGGTGCGACGACGGCCGATGTCCCGTCCAATCTGAGTCACTGGGGCGGTGCCGGTTATGTGCGAGCGGGCGGCGTTCCGGATGAACACGTTGTGATCGGCACCGAGATGCTGGGGTGGGTCACCGGGCAAAACGACTTGGTTACCACCCGGGGTGTCGTTACGCTTTTCGTCCAGTACTACCCCAGCAGGACCGGCGGGCTGTTCTTCAAGGGCGGTCTGGGTGGTGCCGGGCTCGCCGTCTGGACCGATCTGTCGCCGGGCACGACCGTCAGGAGCAACGGCGGATTCGGGATGACCTTGGGTAGCGGCTACGAGTTTCGGCTGTCCGAAATCGTGTCGCTGACCGCCAACGGCGATTGGGCCCTGCAGGTGATCGACCGCTCCTCCGGTGGAACGGAGACTTCGTCGCTGTTCCTGCTCACGGTGGGCTTCACGTTCCCGAGAATCGGGTAGAAACAAAGGCCGCGCAGCGGCACGCGCGGGGCCGCCACGACCCGCCTCACAACACGACGGACACGGTGTTGCACGGCTCCCCCTCGCCGGTCTTGTTTGCCGCGACCACGTGGTACAGCAATTCCACGCCCCGCTTCTGGTGACTCAGAAGGATCTCGCTCTCGACCGACATCCCCACCTCGATCCAGGAGCGCCGGTCCTCAGTCCGACACTTGACCCGGTAGGCCGCAACGCTCCCGCCCGATGCCGGAGCCTTCCAATCGAGCATGACCCACCCGTCACCCTCCCCCACCACCTCGAGGCTGCGCACCTGTCCGGGAACCTCAAGTGACGTGCGGCTCTTCCGGCCGGACCACCCGATTTGCTGCAGCTTCTCCGGCTCATGCCGGAGGGTGTTCTCGGCGTAGCGAAGGTCTGCCTTCAGCAAGTCCACGAGAGCCTCCAGGACTTCGTCCTTCTCCGCGTACGCCTCCGCGGCTGTGGCGTCAGCGGCCAACGCTGCGTCCTTGGCAGAGTCGTATGCGGTCAGCGCCACTTGGATGTCCTCGGGCGCAACCGGAGGAGCCGGCAAATCCTCGGTGGCTTCCGCCAGTCCGGTGATCATGCGCCGCGCCAGGGCGGCAATCTCGGCTTCTCTCTTTGGAAATCTCGCCACTGTCGCATCCTCCGGGGCCCTGAAGTTGGGTCTGCGCCTGTGTCATCAGACCGCCGCGGGAGTGAGCAAATCTCTCGACTCTCGGCAACCGAAGGCTTGGGGGCACACCTTCAACAAAACCTCAACAGCTCCAGGCATACGGCGCATCGGGGTGCCCAACTACCGGTCGGAGGAGGCCTTCTGCGGTAGCGAGCAAGCTTGCTTTCGTAGGGCGGAGGCTCTCTCGAGTCGAGAGGAAGCTTCCTCCGGTGGAGGGAGGCCTACCTTCATCGGCAGGAAGGTCACTCAAGTCGAGGGAAAGCTCACTTTCCTCATGCGGAAGTTCACTCCGGTCCTGACGAAGCTCCCTTTCGGGAGGGCGAAGCGTACTTCCATCGCGAGGAAGCTTCCTTTCGTCGTGGGCAAGCTTGCTCCGGTCGCGAGGAAGCTTGCTTGGATCCGCCGCCGGCCTGCCCAGAGGGCGGTGCGGCCACCACGCTTCTGCTCGTCGGCTGCAATTGGGGTGCAATCGGGGGATGACACAGAGGCCTGCGAGGTTGCCCTTACCGGCGTTCATGCCATCCCTCCGGGGGGCCGAGGCCCCGCATTCCTTCTGGGCTCAGCGCCTTGACTTTGGGATGTGTTCGGGCTATATATAAAGCACTATGTGGCTAGCTGATCTTCCACCCCAA
>JBDGYO010000500.1:0-2119 GCA_039584015.1 Gemmatimonadota bacterium
CGACCGCGTTGGGGGCGAATAGCTCAGGGGTCGAGAGCGCCTGCCTTACAAGCAGGAAGTCGGGGGTTCGAATCCCTCTTCGCCCATGTCGTTGGATGATTGACCTGGCTCGGGAGGGGACCCGGGCCGCCAGAACCGGAGGGCGCTAGTGGTGCGGTGGACACCAATGATCGTTCGGACATTCTTGGCGGCGGCCGGCGTGAGCTTGGCCTGGACCGCCACGGCGACCAGCGCGAGCGCACAGTTCGGGTCCCGCGAGGGGCCGGACGAGCGCGTGCTGTTTCTGGTGCCGCAGCCGGCGGACCCGGATGACGGGGGGTACGTCGCCGCGCTGGCCGAAGAAGTGCGTGAGCGGATGGAGTCCAAGTTCCGCAATGACGTCGTCACGGTTGGCACGGAGCAGGTGTGCCGGGTGTTGCAGGAATCGGCATACACATGCAGCGCCGTGCTGGGTGCGGCGGACGCGGACCGGTTGGCGCGGGCGCTGCGGGCGGACGCGTACATCGTCGGCTCCTTCTGGCGCGAGGATACCACACCGATGGGCCGGTTCCGCATGGTCGACATCGGCCGGTCCGGTCTGTCGGGCTGGATGACGGTGGACGGCACGGACGACAACAGCGTGCGGGACTTCGCGCGCACCCTCGTCGATTCCCTGGACACCCAGGTTCAGGCCGCGGAGCGGGCGCGGCGGTGTTCCGAGAAGCGTGATGAGGGAGACTTCCGGGACGCCATCGAGGAAGCCGACAGGGTGTTTCGTGATTACCCCAACCATCCTTCGGCCGCGATGTGTGCCGAGGTGTCGTCGGAGGCGTTGCAGCAGCCGCCGGATTCCCAGATCTCCTATCTGCGCCGCGCCGTGGCAGGCGACTCCCTGTTGACGCGCGGCTGGGAGCGTCTCGGTCGGCTGTACCAGCAGAAGGGTGACTCCTTGAACGCGCTCGCAGCGTTCACCCAGCAGAGCCGCGCGGTTCCGGGCGATCGGCAGCTGCGCATCGGCGTGATCGCCGGGGCGATCACGCTGGGCGAGCACGACAGTGGCCGCGAACTGGCCGATGAGTGGCTCGAGGCCAATCCCGAAGATCTGGAGGTGCTGCGGCTCAAGACGCGCGCCTGTGTCGAGGGCGGCCTGTGGGATTGTGCGATGGAGGCGCTGGTGCAGCAGTACGTGGCCGACAGCAGCCTGCGAGACGACGAGATCTTCTACCAGCAGGTGCTGGGCGCGGCCCAGGCGTTGGGAGACGTAAACGCGGAGCTGGAGTGGTCGGGCCGGGCCGTGGAGAACGTGCCGGGCTCGCTCGTCCTGTGGCGCGCCCACGCCACGGTCCTGGCTGCGGCCGCCGGGGACACGATCTTCGTGGAGGAGTCGCTGCGCCTGCAGCTCGGGGACTCCACCGTGGTGGTGTTCGAGCACATCCTGATGATGGATTCCACCGATGTGCGGAGCGCACTGGCGGCGTCCGAGTTCCTGCTCGAGGGCGTGGTGGTGGATACCGCGGTCCCACTCGACACGGATCGCATGTTCAGGGGCTTCGCCTTCCTGGACCATGCCGCAAGCGTGGCCAGCGTGAGCGCCGATACGGCGGTGCTGATGAACGCCGCGGTGAAGTACTATCAGATGGGCTCCGAGCTGGTGCAGGGGCGCGTGCAGATCGCGTTCGCGGTCGAGCTGCTGGAGAAGGCCATCCAGAATGACGTGCTGGAGCGGCTCTCGGTCCAGAGCAACTTCTTCCTCGGTCTCGGTCTGATGTTCCAGATCTTCGAGTTCGACCAGCAGGTCACGGCGACCCAGTCCTGCGAGCTCGTGGATCAGGAGGCGGACATGATCGCCCGCGGCAAGGCGGCGTTGACGATCGGAGCCGAGCTGGCGCCGGCGCAATCCCAGCAGTTCCTGCAACAGTTCGAGGCGTTCGAGCAGCGGGTGCCCCAACTCCGGCGGGCCTACAACTGCGGGTGAGCGGCGCTTGAAAACGGACCTCGGTCCGTCTACATTGCCACGCTACCTGTGGTATGGGGCTGTAGCTCAGTTTGGTTAGAGTGCCGGTCTGTCACACCGGAGGCCGCGGGTTCAAGTCCCGTCAGCCCCGCTCGATTCATCGCGTCGCAACAGAGTCTCGGCCCC
>JBDGYO010000501.1:0-2116 GCA_039584015.1 Gemmatimonadota bacterium
GACCGAACGGCAATGCCGACCTCCCACGCTCGCCCGTTAAAGTCCGCGCTCTCTTCTGTAATGTCGAAGGCGTCGGTTCCGGGATCAAAGCGCAGATAGAGAACGTCGCGCCGGTCGTACCCACTCAGGACATCGGAGCCGACCCCGTGCAGCGTCTTCTCGACCGAAACGGCGACGTGGATGTCCCCGCCCTGCACGAACGCGCACAGGTCATAGACCTCGCCGTCGAAGCGGTACGTCGCGACGCTCCCCCAGTTGGCGACCGTTTCGGGATCGGCGTCGTCATGCGTGAGGCGGAAGTTTAGGTCGGACCCAGCAACGGCCGTCCAACTGCCTTGATAATAGGCCCTGTTACCCTCATGGTCGCCGCCCGCGATGATAGCCAAGGCTTCGACGAAGTTGCTGGCGTCGCCGCCTGAGTATTCGATGACGATGCAATATTTCGTGCCGTTGGTGGTCGTGTAGGGCGTGGGAAAGGTGAACAACAGCCACGCCGGCGTGTCCGGCAGCGGGGATACGTCAACGGCGTTGGACGTTGCCAACGCCGCGCCTGTCGGCACACTACTCGTGCCGAAGGTTCCGCTGTGCGCGTAGAGCTTGGCGACGGCGGTCCCGGTCGGACTGCCGTTTCTCCCTAGCTCAAATTGAACCCCGCCGACCTGCGTGCCGTTGCCAGTAAACGACTGGGAGAGAGCGGTCGTGGATCCCGAGTACATCTCCCGGATGACCTGCCCGCCACCATATGAATCGAGATATCCGCAGCGATAGACGTGGATCGTCTCGTCTTCGGCGTCGTCGCGGAGGAATGCGTAGAGAGCCATGCTAGGCGTCCACGAAGATCCTGTTCTGCCGGACGGGCGTGCGCGCGGACGCGAAGCCCGGCGCGGTCACGTTCGTGATCGACCGCTCGTCATACGAAAGCTGAGTCGTCCCCTCTTTGTAGACGATGCCGAGTTTCAACTGCCCGTTGCGCGCGTAGGCGTTCGCCCACGGATGCTCGGTCAGGTTGTTGGAAGGGTTGGAGTGCTGCGTCGGCGCGCCCCACGTCGCGCCGTGGTCCGTCGAGTCGGCGTAGGCGGGATTAGATGAATTGTTGTTAAGCCATGCGTAAAGGGTCGTACCCCAACGAGCGAGCCCCCCTCTGCTACCACTCCCGCTTTCAGAGGAGCTGCCCACTTCGCCAGTTGCGACGTTTGTCACCGTTGTCCCTGTTGAAGTCCAGCGGCGCGCGTATGTCGTGTTATCACCCGGAGCCTCCACGCGAAGGATGATGCGATTAGTGCTGCCATCCATATACGAGACTGCTTGGGCTTCGCCGACTGCGATGTTCCCACTCGTTGCTGCGGTCCCGAAACTGGACCTGTTCCATGCCACGGCGTAGAGGAAAGTCGTAGTCTGGTAAATGACCACGGCATTTTCAGACTCGTTGACAGCGAGGCCGTGGATGTTGACGTCGTTTTGGTTTCCGCTGTTCAGTTCGGAACTGTTGTTCCACGTCGTCCCGTCGAGGTCCCGATAGCTCACCATGCAGCGGGAGTACGCCGTCCCGTGGACCTTCTCGTCGTCGCTCGGGTGGAGGCAGTAGAGGTAGTTCGGTGTTGCAAGCATGGCTCCGGGCAAGGGAGCAGAGGGCGGCTCACCGGGGCCACCGCTATAGATCCGGCGAGAGCCACCACCGCCAGTCATGCTATCCGTCGCCGTATTGAACCAATACTCATCGACGTACTGCTCTCCACCACTGACCCAGACATATGGGATGAAGATGAAGTGCTCGTATTGACAGGCGTGAGCCCACGCTGCGCCGGGACGCGAAGCCCCGCTATCGTTGTTGGAATCGGAGCCCGCCGACGAAAAGCTACCCGTGTCTGGATCGCTGCATTTGTAAACCGCAATGATCGTGTTGCTTCCACTCTCGTACACGACGACTTGATAAATGGCTCCATTGGGAGCCTTGAAAGCCGGCCCCATCGGTTCTGCATCACCCGAGTACACGACAAGCGGGAGCGCCACTAGAGCACCTCCCCCGTCGGGCCGACGTAGAGCTGGTGCGCGGAGAAGCCGTTGTCGTCGAGGAACGTGCGCCACCCGGCCGCGCCCTTCCAGTTGCCGTCGGGCT
>JBDGYO010000502.1:0-2740 GCA_039584015.1 Gemmatimonadota bacterium
ATCGCCATCGTGAACGGCCGGGTCATGGACCCGGCCAGTGGCCTCGATGCCGTGCGCACGGTTGTGGTCCGGGACGGCCACGTCGTTTCCATTACTGACGGCGCCGTCGAGGCCGACCGCGTGATTGACGCCGCAGGGCTCGTGGTCGCTCCCGGGTTCGTGGACATCCTCACCCGCATCCGACCCGCGCAGGAGCCGCAGCGCTACAAGATCAAGGACGGCGTCACCACCGCGATCAGCATGCACGGCGGCCCAGTGGACATTGACGGGTGGTACGGCAGGTTCGAGACGGGGGGCTCACTCGTGAACTACGGCACTGCCGTGGGCCACCCCGATGTGCGCCGCGCGGCGGGCGTAACCGACCCCTACGTGCCGGCCAACACCGCAGAGCGCGCGGAGATGGAACGGATCGCGGGCGAGGCGATTGCCGCGGGCGCGGTGGGCGTCGGGTTCGGGATCAATTACACACCCGGGGCCTCGTACGAGGAGATCGTCGACATGTTCGCCGTGGCGGCAGCACACGACGTACCTGCCCACGTGCACTCCCGCTACAAGGGTTCGGTCTTCCCCGAGACGATCGTGCAATCCGTGCAGGAAGTGATCGCCGCCGCGGCGATCACGGGGGCCTCGGCACAGGTCGTCCACCTTGCCTCCTCGGCCATCGGCTCCATGGGGGCATGCCTCGAGATGATCGAGGGAGCGCGACGCAACGGCGTCGACATCATGGCCGACATGCACCCCTATCTGGCCAACAGCACGCGACTGGAGTCGGCACTGTACGACCCGGGGTGGGAGGAGCGCTTCGGTGGCGTGACGGTGGACTCCATCATGCTGGTGCAGACGGGCGAACGGCTGAACGCCGAGACCTTCGCCTACTGGCGCGAGCAGGGTGGTACCATCGTCACGTTCTTCATCCCGAAGGACGAAGTGCTCATGGCGCTGACGCACCCGCTCGTGATGATCACCAGCGACGGTGTGATCGTGAACGGCAAAGGGCATCCGCGCGGTGCCGGCACGTTCACGCACGTGCTCGGCAAGCTCACCAGAGACGAGGGGCACCTGACCCTCATGCAGGCACTGGCGAAGATGACGATCATGCCGGCGCAGCGCCTGGAGCGGGCGGCGCCGTCGATGCGGAACCGCGGCCGGCTGCAGGAAGGGGCATTCGCCGACATCACGATCTTCGATCCCGCCGAGGTCGGCGATCGGGCCACGTACGTCAACTCGGCGCAGTACTCGGTGGGCGTGCGCTACGTGCTGGTCAACGGCACGGTCGTGCTCGAGGACGGAGAATTCGTAGAGGGTGCGACGCCGGGACACCAGATCCGCCGCGCCACCGGCCAACCATGAGAACGCCGTGCACCGCAGATGACGTTGGTGTACTGGGTCATACAACAAACGAGGACCACGACATGAACGTGCATACGGGGAACGGGTGGAGAAAGGGCGCGATGCTCTCCGTGCTCGCAGGGGTATTGCTCTGGGCCGTGCCGGTGGCAGCGCAACAACCGTACGACATCCTCATCAAGGGGGGACGGCTGCTCGACGGCACCGGTAACCCCTGGTACTACGCCGACGTCGCCATCAGCGGCGACCGCATCGTCGCCGTGGGCACGCTCGACGATGCACGGGCGGAACGGGTGATCGACGCCACGGGGTTGTACGTGGCCCCGGGCTTCATCGACGTGCACACCCACGCCGGCAGGGGGCTGGTGCGCGAGGAGCTGTCGCATGCGCAGCCGCTGCTCGCGCAGGGGATCACCACCGCGCTGCTCAACCCCGACGGCGGCGGCCCAGTGGACCTCGCCGCCCAGCGCGAGGCCTTGTTGGAGCACGGGCTCGGGGTGAACGCCGGCCTGTTGATCGGGCACGGCTCGGTACGCCGGGCGGTGCTCGGGATGCAGAACCGCGCGCCCACGCCCGAGGAGCTGGAAGAGATGAAGGCGCTCGTGCGCACCGCCATGCAGCAAGGGGCGTACGGCCTCTCCGGCGGCCCGTACTACGCCCCCGGCAGCTACTCCACGACCGCCGAGCTGATCGCGCTGTCACGGATCGCCGCGGAGTACGACGGAGCCTTCACCAGCCACATCCGTGACGAAGGCGACTTCAGCGTCGGGTGGACGAGGTGATCACCATCGCGCGCGAGGCCCGGCTCCCCAGCGTGGTGACCCACATCAAGGCGCTCGGACCGCGCGTGTGGGGTTACTCGGCGGCGATGGTGCAACGCATCGAGCGGGCGCGGGCACAAGGTCTCGAGGTGTTCGCCGACCAGTACCCCTACCTGGCGGGTGGGACCAGCGTCACCGGCGGCCTGGTACCGCGGTGGGCACAGGTAGGCGGCCGCGACTCCCTGCTCCACCGCATCGAGACACCCTCGGAGCGGGCACGCCTGCGCGCGGACATGCTGGAGAACATCGCGCGCCGCGACGGCGCCGACAAGCTGCAGTTCCGCTACCACGAGGCCGACACCTCCATCGAGGGACGCACGCTCCAAGCGGTCGCCGAGGAGCGCGGCATGGAGCCCGTGGACCTGGCGATCGCGCTGTTGCAGGCGGGGGGCGCCGGCCTGGTCTCGCATATGATGAACCCGCAGGACGCGGAGCGGCTGATGCGGCAGCCGTGGACCATGACGTCGTCGGACGGGGGTCTCGTACCGATGGGCAGTGGGGTGCCACACCCGCGCTACTACGGCTCGTTCCCACGCAAGATCCGCCGCTACGTGGTGGACAATCCGGTGGTG
>JBDGYO010000503.1:0-2115 GCA_039584015.1 Gemmatimonadota bacterium
CTGGATTATGCGCACAACGCCGCGTACGGCGACGGCAACGGCTTCTCCCACGTGCGCTCGGCGCTTCTCAAGACCAGCATTGCGGTCCCCATCATCGAGGGGAAGCTGCAGCTCGGTACCTGGCAGGAGATCCTGCTGCTGAACCTCGACAACCGGAAGCGGACGCGGGAAGTGGTGGGGGTCGTCGTGGGGGAGTGATCGCTCCTCAGGAACGATCACGCTTCGCGTGGGGCGACCACACCTCCACCTTGCGGTTCCCGATGAAGACGTTGGCAGCCCAACCGGTCAGCCCCACGATCACCGACCCGAGGATCGCGGAGCCCAGCCCCTCCAGGTGGAACGGAGGCATCACCCAGGACACCATCAGGAGCATCGCCCCGTTCACCACGAAGAGGAACAGCCCCAGCGTCACCAGCGTGAGGGGGAAGGTGAGGAACACGACGATGGGGCGCACGAAGGCGTTCACCACGCCCAGGAGAAACGCGGCAATCCACAGCCCCAGCACCCCCTCGAAGTAGAGCCCATCGAGGATGGTGTCGGCCATCCACAGGCCGAATGCCGTGACGAACAATCGAGCGAAGAAGCCGCGCATGTCCTGCAATCCCTATCGGGACGCCTGCCGGGAAGTTTCACCGACTCCGTGGAAACATTGACGTCAGCGCCCCGCGGTGCAAGCGGGTCAGAGGACGGTGTCGAGGAAGCTGACGATGGCCGCCGCGGCCCGCTCCGCGTGGTGTTGCTGCACGAACAGGTGGTCGGCGTTGGGAATCGCCGCGAACCAGCGCGGCTGCCGTGCCGCGGCGAAGATGCGCTCGCTCTCCTCGATCCCCACCACCCGGTCTGCGGTGCCGTGCACCACCAGGAGGGGGCGCTCCAGCGCCGCGATCCGCTCGGGTGAGCAGTGCCGCTCCAGGTCGTGGAAGAACTCGGCCGAGATCTGGAAGGGGCGCCCGGCGATCTTCACCGTGACGCTGCCCGATGCGAGAGCGCTCTCGATGTCGTCTTCGGCAAAGAGATGCCGCACGTGGTCGGGGCTGAAGGGCGCCGCCACCGCCGCCACGGCGCGCACCGTTGGGACGTCTCCCGCCGCCAACAGCGTGGCGGCGCCGCCGAGTGAATGGCCCACCATTGCGCACGGCCCCAACCCACGCTCGTCCATGAGGCGCGCCGCTGCGCCGAGGTCGCCGATGTTGGAGGTGACGCTGGTGTCGGCGAAGTCCCCTTCGCTTTCTCCCAGGCCGGTAAAGTCGAAGCGGAGCACGGCGTATCCGCCGTCCTCGATGCCGGTGGCGAGGTTACGAGTGACCTTGAGGGACTTGGAGCAGGAGAAGCAGTGCGCGAGCACGACGCCGCCCCTCGGCGTGCCCTCCGGGACATGCAGGGTGCCCGACAGTTGGCCGCCGGCGCCGTCGAACGTGACCTTCTCGTGGAAGTGGGCCACCGGCGGTTCAGCCGGCAAGGATGGGAAGCTTCTCGAGGATCTTGTCGTGGATTTCCGTGCCCACCGCCTCCGGTAGCGCGCTCCCCACGAGAGAGAAGAGCTTCTCGACCTGCTCGTCGGTGAAGCCGGCGTTCAGCAGGATGCGGCGCAGCGCCTTGGGCTTGGCGATGGCCAGGACCTCCCCCGTCCAATGGGCGGAGAGGGGGGCGCCCACCATCCACTCGCCCATGTCGGGGAAGGCCTCGGCTACCGTCCCAAAGGACTTGGCATCCAATGCCATGCGGATCGCCAGGAAGACCGTCCCCAGACCGTCGGCCGCCTTGGCCTCGTCCACACCTGCCTCGTCTGCCACTCGCTGAACCAGATCCACCGCGACTCTCCTAGCTGATGACTCCGCCGCCGAGCACTCGGTCGCCGTCGTACAGTACGCCCGACTGGCCCGGCGTGATCGCCCGCACTGGCTCGTCCAGCTCCAGCGCCAGCCCGCCGTTCTGGTCCGCACGCTCGGTGCTCACGCGGGCGGGGACCGCCTGGGCCCGATAGCGCACCTGGATCTCGCACGTGTCGCCCGGCTCCAGCGACGCGGCGAGCCAGTTCACCTCCTGCAACTCCAGCCGATGCCCGAACAGCTCGTCGGCCGTGCCCACGACGACCGCGCGGTCCTGCGGTCGGAT
>JBDGYO010000092.1:0-15474 GCA_039584015.1 Gemmatimonadota bacterium
GTGCAGGACTGCTACGCCGGTGCGGATCCCAACTACCGCATGCCGGTCCGCATCATCACGGAGAAGGCGTGGCACAACCTCTTCGCACAGAACATGTTCATCCCCCTGGAGAACAGGGACGCGTACAAGAAGCACGTACCCGACTTCACGATCATCCAGGCGCCGTCCTTCAAGGCCGATCCGCGGGTCGACGGCACCCGCACCGAAACCGCCATCATCCTCAACTTCGCGCAACGGATGGCGATCATCTGCAACTCGGGCTACGGCGGCGAGATCAAGAAGAGCATCTTCACGGTACTGAATTTCCTGCTGCCGCTGGATGGCGTACTGGCGATGCACTGCTCCGCCAACGTCGGCAAGGGTGGCGACGTCGCATTGTTCTTCGGGTTGAGCGGAACCGGGAAGACGACGCTTTCGGCCGATCCCAACCGGTTGCTCATTGGCGACGACGAGCACGGGTGGAGCGATGACGGCGTATTCAATTTCGAGGGCGGCTGCTACGCCAAGGTGATTCGCCTGTCGGCCGAGGCAGAGCCGGAAATCTACGCGGCTACGCGCCGCTTCGGCTGCATCCTGGAGAACGTAATTTACGACCCGACCACGCGGTTCGTGGACCTGGATGACGACGCCATCACGGAGAATACTCGGGCATCGTATCCGCTGGAGTTCATCCCGAACACCGTGCCAGGGCGGATGGCGAATTCACACCCCAAGAACGTCATCTTCCTGACCTGCGACGCCTCGGGTGTGCTACCGCCCATCGCGCGGCTCAATTCCGAGCAGGCGATGTATCACTTCATTAGCGGCTACACATCGAAGATCGCCGGCACCGAGATCGGCCTCGGCATCGAGCCGCAGATTACCTTCAGCGCCTGCTTCGGTGCCCCCTTCATGGTGCACCACCCATTCATCTACGCGAACCTGCTGGGCCAGAAGGTGGCCAAGCACGACGCTACCTGTTGGTTGGTGAACACGGGATGGACCGGCGGCCGGTTCGGCGTGGGTAAACGGATCAGCATCCGCCACACCCGGGCGTTGCTCAACGCGGCGCTTGACGGCAAGCTCTCTAAGGTGAAGTACCGCAAGGACAAGCTGTTCGGCTTCGAGGTGCCCACCAAGTGCCCCGACGTGCCGGAGGACGTGCTCGATCCCTCAGCGTCGTGGGGCGACAAGGACGAGTACTGGAAGAAGTACGACGCCCTGGCGGCCCGCTACATCGAGAACTTCAAGCTGTTCGCCGACGGGTGTCCCCCGGAGGTTGCAGCGGCCGGCCCGACGCGGCTCGCCAAGGCGAAGTAGGCAGGAGGGTACATGAGCGAGACCCGGCGTGATCAGTTCATCAAGCGGCTGTCCTCGGTCGGCATGGGGACGCGGGAGTCGGTCCACGTGCTCCTCGGGAGCGTCGTGTACGACGTGCGGGAGCAGGTGATGCGCAAGCAGTTCAAGAACGAAGAGATGGATGCGGTGGTCTCGTTCCACGACCAGGCGGAGGCGCTCTGGCGCGACACGCTCTCCACCGACCCGCCGCTCGACGCCGAACAGATGGTCGCCCGCCTGGCGAAGCTGCGCGACGCCTGCACGGGACCATTGGGTCTGTATCATGCCAAGCTGGACCGGGGGGTGCGGAGCGCGGAGGAGTTCCACAAGGAGCACACGCAGGACTGAGCGTGGCGCGCAGATCGCATTCGGTCCGTGTGGGCGGCGCCGCGGCGGGATTCCTCCCCGTCGCGGCGTTGCTGCTCGTGGCCAGCGCCTGCGGCAACGACTCCGGCCCCGATCCGGCCGAGCTTCTCGGCATCTGGGACTACCGACTCGCCTACCAGGACAGCGTGACGCGAGACACCCTGGTGGTCGCGGGAACCGTGGCGATCGACCAGGCCGCCGACACGACGTTCAGCGGCACCTTCAGTCTCACCGATGCATCGCCGACGGCTCTGGCGGTGGACCAGACCATGCCGGTCAGGGGAGTCGTGACAGACGGCCTGGTGGACTTCCGGATCGACGGCTCGCAGGTCTCCGTGCAGCATCGCGGCGATTACGACTCCAGCGTCATGTTCGGCATCGCCCAGGCGACGCCGGCCGTCGCCGATACGCTCCTCTTCACCATGTGGTGGTCATCGGAGAACCGACCATGAAAGCCATCGCGGAAGTGCAGGTCATACCCATCGGGACCGGCGTGTCTGTACGCCAGGAGGTGAAGCGCGCGCACCGCCTGTTGGAGGAAGCCGATCTCACCGTCCAGCTCCACTCCAACGGCACCAACCTGGAAGGGGAGCTGGAGGACATCTTCGCGGCGATTGCACGGGTGCACGAGACGCTGCACGCCGAGGGGACGGTGCGGCTCTCCACCCACATCAAGATCGGCACCCGCACCGACAAAGATCCCAGCCTCTCGGGCAAGCTGTTCTAGAAGCCGCAGGCCCAGGCCCCGAGGGCACAGTGCGCTTGCGGGACCCCCTCAATGTGGGAGAGATTTGATCGGAGATGGTATCTCCAGGTCCGCTCCCGACGAAACTCGCCCGTGCGCGGGGGCGTAAGGGGGTTAATCGGAATCGAGGTCTCCACACATGCCATCCCGTGCCATCTCCTTTGCGGGTGGGCTCATACTGCTCACGGCGGCCGGCATCGGCTGTTCCGCGGCGGGCGGTGACGAGAACACTCCAGCCTACCCGTTCGAGGTCGGCGTCGCCGAGCGCGGCGCCATCCAGGTCAAGATCGAAGAGACCGGCGTGGTCGAGCCGGAGCGCCAGATCGTGGTCAAGTCACCCATCTCGGGCGTCGTGCGCACGCTGTACGTCCGGGAGGGGGACTCGGTGCGGGCCGGCCAATTGCTGGCCACGATCGTGCCGGACATCGCCCAGGCCAACTTCCTGTCGCAGCTGCGCAGCGACATCAGCGCCGCCGAGATCTCGGTGAACAACCTGCGGCGGGAATACGAGCGCGCACTGGAACTCGAGGCGCGCTCGCTCATTTCCGACGCCGATCTCGAGACCGCGCGGGTCGCGCTGGAGCAGGCTGAGAACGACCTGCATGCTAGCCGCGCCCAGCTGCGCCTGATGGAGGAGAGCGGCGTCAGCGCCACGGACGACGCGCAGTCCGCTCGCATCACCGCACCCGCGGCTGGTGTCGTGATTCTGCGCGGCGTCGAGGAGGGCGAGACCGTGGTGGGCGGCACCAGCGCCTTCGGTGGCGGCACCGAGCTGTTCACCATCGCGGATCTCTCTACCTTGCTGATCAACGCCGCGATCAACGAGGTGGACATCGGCAAGGTGAGTGCGGGTGATATCGTGTCGATCACCGTGGATGCCTTCCCGGGGGATACCGCCACCGGACTCGTGCGGCTCGTGCCTCCGGCCGCACGCCTGCAGGAGCGCGTCCGTGTGTTCGACGTCGAGATCGAGGTCCGAGACGGAGCGGAGATTCTGCGTCCCGGCATGACGGCGAACGTGCAGATCTCGGGTCCCACACGAGAGGACGTTATACGGCTTCCCGTCGAGGCCGTCTTCTATGTGGAGGGACGCCCCACCGCCTACCTCTTGGTGAACGGCTCCGCCGAACCGACTCCCGTCACGTTGGGCTTGAGCGACCTCTCCTACGTTGAGATCCTCGAGGGGCTCGCCGAAGGCGACTCGGTGGCGCTCGAGGATCCTGCCGAGGCGGCCCGCCGCGCGCGCCTAGGGCGCTGATCATGGCGCTGCTCGAGGCACGAGAGATCAGGAAGGTCTACCGGCTGGGACAGGTCGACGTCCAGGCGTTGCGCGGCGTCGACCTGGAGGTGGAGGCTGGCGAGTACGTGGCCATCATGGGCCCGTCGGGATCCGGCAAGAGCACGCTCATGCACATCCTGGGCTGCCTCGACTCGGCCACCTCGGGGACCTACCACCTGGACGGGACGGACGTCAGCACATTGCAGGGCCGACCCCTCGCTCAGGTGCGGAATCAGAAGGTGGGATTCGTGTTCCAGACGTTCAATCTCATGCCCAGACTGAACATCGAGGAGAACATCGCGCTGCCGCTGCAATACCGCGGCGGGTTCTCGCGGCGGGAACGGCGCAAGCGGGCGCGTGCACTGCTTGAACGTCTGGGGCTGGGGGATCGCATCGGCCACCGACCCGACCAGCTCTCCGGCGGGGAACGGCAGCGGGTGGCGATCGCTCGGGCCCTGATCGGCGAGCCGGCCATCCTGCTGGTGGACGAGCCGACCGGTAACCTCGACTCCACAGCCGGGGCGGGGGTCCTGAAGACGTTCCGCGAGGTCCATCAGAGCGGCAACACCATCGTGCTCGTCACGCACGACGCCAACGTCGCCGCCGAGGCACAGCGCACGGTGCGGATCGCCGACGGACAGGTGGCCGCGTGAACTTCTGGGAGTCGCTCCTCGTCGGGCTGGACGAAGCCCGGCGCCATCTGGGCCAGACCCTGCTCTCGCTGCTGGGCCTCATTCTCGGCACCGGGAGCATCGTGACGGTGCTCGCCCTGTTCGGCGGCCAGACCAAGATCACCCAGGAGTACGTGGCCGAGGTCGGCGGGTTCGGGACCATTATCGTGCGCGACCGCGAGCTGCCGGAGCAACCCACGGCGCGCGAGCTCGCGTCGGAACGGCTGACCTACCGGGACGCGGCGTACCTCAAGGACAACGCCACGACCCTCTCCGGCGTCGCCCCGGGCTTCTACGACCAGATGGAGTACCGGGCGGGCAGCGTGCATTTCAGGGGCCCCGTCGTGGGCACGACACCCGACTATGCCATGATCAATGACATTCGGCCCATGGTGGGGCGCTACCTGAGCGACCTCGACGTGCGGCGCAAGGCACGGGTGATGGTCCTGGGATGGAAGTACGCCGACTCGCTGTTCAATCACGCCGGAGACGCGCTGGATCAGCTCGTCAATCTGGCGGGGAAGAACTACCGGGTCGTCGGCGTGCTCGAGCGGGAGGAGTTCTACTTCGCCCCGTGGAGCGGCAACCAACTCGAATACCGCAACCAGCGCGCCTACATCCCGATCACGACCGCCTTCAGCCAGTACACCGGAACCGATGACCACCTCGTGTTCCTCACCCTCAAGGCGGTCTCCCCGTCGGCCGTGCAGGTCGCACGGCAGCAGGTCACGGCCATGCTCATGCTGCGCCACGGCGTGGAGGACTTCTCCATCGAGCGCTCGGGGAGCTCTGCGGACGACGACGCGCAATTCTTCATGTTGTTCAACTTCATCTTTCTGATGGTGGGCGTGATTTCCCTCGTCGCCGGCGGGGTGGTGATCGCGAACATCCTGCTGGCATCGGTGGTGGAGCGCGTGCGGGAGTTCGGCACGCGCATGGCGCTGGGAGCTACCGCGTTCCAGATCTTCGGCCAGGTGCTCGTACAGGTGCTCGTGATCACCGGTCTCGGCGGGCTACTGGGACTCGCGCTGGGCGCGGCGCTCGCCGGGACCGCGGGCCACCTCATGAGCATGCCGGCGGCAGTCACCGGGCCGATGGCCGCCGTGGCCATCGGGACCTCGCTCACCGTCGGCGTGGTCGCCGGTCTCTACCCGGCGATCCGCGCGGCACGCCTCTCACCGGTGGAGGCATTGCGCTATGGCTAGCGGCGCACTCGGGCGCTGGGCGGCAAACTGGGCCGAGCTCAGCCTGGATGCCGCGCGGGAGATTCGCGCGCACAAGATGCGCTCGCTGCTCACGCTATTCGGCATCGTGTTCGGCGCCGCCTCCGTCGTGTCGATGACCTCATTGTCGGCGGCGATGAAGTACATGGCCACCAATGAGATCACGCGCGTCGGCATGCCGCGGACCGTGGCGTTCTACGACCGGGGACCCCGGTCCGACGCCACACGCGCCGCCGACGTGCGCCACACCGGGATCAGGCTCTCGGATATCAGCGCCCTCGACACGGTCCCCGGCGTGGCGGCGACCTACGGCCGCAACTTTACCGGCCGCCAGCTGGCGAGCACGACGCGAGATCAGCGGACGGTACCGGTGGACGGGATCGACGCGGGGTACTTCCGCTATCGCAACTGGCCGGTCGTGCGGGGTCGCGAGTTCGCGCCGCTCGACATAGTCAACGCCTCGCGCGTGGCCGTGGTCGGCTCGGAACTGGTGGAGCCGTTCTTCGGCGCGGCAAATCCGGTAGGGCGCACGATCGAGATCGCGGGCATACGGTTTCGCGTGATCGGCGTGGTCGCGCCCATCGAATTCGAGATGATCCCGGTCGACCAGTCGTTCCTCGCCCGCCGCGTCTACGTGCCCTATACCTACCTCACCGTGTACCACAAGGGCGCCGGAAGGGTCGACAACGTGTTCGTCGACGTGGCCCGGCATGCCGACTTCACCTTGGTCATGGAGGCGGCCACGGACGAGCTGCGCCGCCGGCACCACGGAGTGGAGGACTTCGAGATCGAGAACGAGGCTGCCGAAGTGGCGTCCACGCTCGCCATGGCGGACGGCATTCTGCTCGGGTGGAACGGCGTGCTGTTCACGATCGCCGGGGTCACCCTGATCGTCGGCGGTATCGGCCTGTTCAGCGTGCTGCTGATCGCCGTGCGCGAGCGCGTGCGGGAAATCGGGATCCGCAAGGCGTTGGGGGCCGACGATCGCGACATCCGCAGGCTGTTTCTCGCCGAGTCGCTCACCCTGGCGCTGCTGGGTGCAGCCATCGGGATCGGCGGCGGGGTGGGCCTCATCACGGTCACCGAGCTCATCGCCCAGCAGTTCGGGAAGGAGTTCGTCATCCCGGTGAGCCTGCCGGGCACCACCATGGCGGTACTGTTCGCGTTCGTCGTCGGCATCGTGTTCGGCTGGTACCCGGCCAGCCGCGCGGCCAGACTGGACCCGATCGAGGCGATTCGAGAGCTCTAGAGCCGGGGATCGATGATCGCCTTCGTCACCCGCAGGTTCGCCACGTCGTCCAGCGCCTGGTCCGCCTGCCCCAGCCCGTAGCGCGCGCCGATCACCTTGTGGAAGGGAAGCTGCTCGCGGTGGCGGGCCAGCATGTGGAGTGCCCGCACGATGTGCCGGAAGTCGGTACCCCACTGCCCCAGGATATCTGCATGCCGTCGGTTGATGTGGACATGCGGATTGATCGTGACGGCGCCGGTGTCGGTGTAGTGCCCGCCCACGACGTAGGTGCCCCCGTCCCGTAGCAAATCCAAGGCCTCGGGAATCGCGACGGGATTGCCGCTCGCCTCGATGATCACGTCGGCACCCCTCCCATGGGTCGCGTCGCAGATGGCGTCCTTGCGATCCTCGAGCGAGTGCTCTTCGAGCGAGAAGACTCGGTCGGCGCCCAGCTCCCGCGCCAGGTCGAGCCGGGCCTTGGGGGCGCCGATGACGATCACCGCACCGGCTCCCCGCAAATGCGCGAACGCCGCCGCCGCGAGCCCCACCGGTCCGGATCCCTGCACCACCACCGTGTCGCCCATGGTCAACTCGCTGCGCTCGACCGCGGCGAATCCGGTGAACAACCCGCAGCCGCCACCGATCACGTCGTCGGCCGTCAGCCCTTCCGGCAGTCTGAGCACACGGACCCCCGGCCGCAGGTAGATCCGCTCGGCCCACCCTCCCAGCGGTCCGTCGTGCGCCGAGTAGGTGATGCCGTACACCCGTCGCTCGGGACAGCGATTGGGCTGGTTCACCACCGTACAGTGATAGCAGGCGTTGCAGACCTCGTGCACGTCGTAGAACGTGACCACGTCGCCCGACCGCAGGGGTGCTCCCAACGCGTCCCTCTGGACTCCTCGATTCTCCAGGATGCGGCCCACGCTCACGTGGCCCGGGATGATCGGGTAAGGCACTCCTTCGAGGCGGCCGTGGTGCAGGTGCACGTCGGTGCCGCACACCTCGCTGGCCAGCGTCTCCAGCAGGATTCCCCCCTCCTCCACCTCGGGGTCGTCGATCTTCCACTGCGCGATCGGCGCCCCCGGCTCCGTCATCACTGCCGCCCGTATGGCCATGCTACCCCCGATGCAATCCGATACAGCCAAGAACGTCGTCGAAGCGCTCGTCGCTCCGCAGGTCGTCGAACAGCGGGTCTACTTCCAGGAACACCATGTGCAGCGCACGTTCCTGGCACGCGCGCCGCAGCCAGTCGAACGCGTCGTCCAGCTCCCCGAGCCCCATATGGATCACGGCGAAGTAGTCGGCGGGAACATACGCCTCCTTGGCACGCACCTTGAGGGCGTTCAGGATATCACGCGCGTCATCCATGCGGTACGCTTGCGTGTAGGCATAGGCGAGGTACGCCGCCATGCCCGGATGATCACCCGAGGCAGTCATCCCGCGCCGTAGCGCCGCCTGCGCCTCCTTGAGCATCCCCTTCTTGATGTAGGCCTGGCCCAGGCGGATCGAGCTCGATCGTCTTGAGGAACCGCTCGATGGCTTCGTCGTAGCGCCGGCAGAAGTAATGCACGAAGCCAAGCCCGGCATTGATGGTGAGCCCGAGCGGTTCGAGCTGCTGGGCCCGTGTGATGTGCTCGGTGGCCTCCTCGAGCCGTCCCCGGGAGGCCAGGTACTCCGAGTAGGAATGCAGCGCCGTCGCGTCCTTGGGATTCAACTCCAGCGCCCGCGTGAGACACCGCTCGGCACCGTGCCAATCGAGATCGTAGTAGTGATTCACGACCCCGAGGGAGGTGTGCGCCTCGGGGAGCATCTCGTCGATCTCCAACGCCTTGAGCGCGGCCACGTGGGCCTTGGGGAAGGCCTCGCGTGGGGGCAGGAAGCGGTACCACGCCAGCAGGTTGTAGGAATCGGCCAGGCCGGCATAGGCGAGGGCGTAGTTGGGATCCCTGGCGATGGCCTGCTCGAAGTAGTCGATACCTTTGGCGAAGCCGCTGCGGCGGCGCGTCTTCTCCACGTACCGCCCCTGGAGGTATAGTTGGTAGGCCTCGACGTCGTCGGTGTAGCGCCTCACGACGCGGGTGCGCTGCTCCTCGGCAAACCGCTCCCGCAAGGTGGAGACGATGGCTCCGGCGATCTCGTCCTGGATCGCGAACACATCCTCCATTTCCCGGTCGTAGCGCTCCGACCAGAGGTGGTAGCCGTCGGTGACGTTAATCAGCTGAGCGGTGATGCGCAGGCGCTTACCCATTTGCCGCACGCTGCCCTCCAGGATCGTCGATACGCCCAGCTGCGCTCCGATGTCCTGCAGGTTTCGGTCGACGCCCTTGAACGCGAACGCGGAGGTGCGCGCCGCGACGCGGAGGCCCTCCAACTTCGTCAGCGCATTGATGATCTCCTCGGTCATCCCGTCGCTGAAGTACTCGTTCCCGGGATCGGCACTCATGTTCAGGAACGGCAGGACCGCGATGGAGCTCGCCTCCGGCTCGGGCAGCTTGACCTTTCCGGGGACCACCAGCGCCTCGACGAATTCCTCCGCGGTGTCGAACCGCTCGCCGGGCGTCTTGGCCAGCGCCTTGTGCAAGGCGGCATCCACGTGTTCCGGCACGGCTGACCGCTTGCGGCGGGCGGACGGAATCGGGGCTGCGAAGCACTGGGCGATGACGGCGTGCGGCGTGTCCCCCGTGTACGGCGGCCCACCCACGAGCATCTCGTAGAGCACGCAGCCCAGCGAGTAGATGTCCGAGCGGCCATCGAGTGCCTGCTCGCCGCTCGCTTGCTCGGGGCTCATGTAGGTCGGAGTACCTACCGCGATTCCCGGCTCGGTGATGACTTCGGATCCGTGCCCCCTGCCGACCCCGATCGCCCGCGCCACCCCGAAATCGGTCACCACCGCGTGCCCGTCGGATACGAGAATGTTGGCGGGCTTGATGTCCCGGTGCACCACGTGATGGCTGTGGGCATACCCCAATGCGCTCGCGACCTCGCGTGCAATGTGCAGGGCCTCAGCGACCTCCAGTTGGCCCTCTCGGTCCAACCGCTCGCGCAGGGATTCACCCTCCACGAAGGGCATCACGTAGTACAACAGGCCATCCACGTCGCCGGAGTCGTATACGGGCAGGACGTGCGGGTGGGCGAGCTTCGCCGCGATCCCGATCTCCCGCAGGAATCGGTCGGATCCGACCGTCACCGCGAGCTCGGGACGCAGTACCTTCACCGCGACCTTGCGGCGGTGCTTGCGGTCCTCCGCGAGGCACACCGTGGCCATCCCGCCGCGACCGACTTCCCGCATGATCGCGTAACGGCCGGCCAGCGCCTCGCGCAGGCGCTGCGATAGCTCTACCATGAGAGACCTAAGATGGCCCCTCGCTCGGGCTCCCGCGACCCTTGCCGAAGCGTGCCGAACCCGGTTCCTTTCAGCGGCCCATCACCCAAGATTGCATGTCGCTCATCGGACGCCTCCGCACGATCTTCACCATGGGAAGGGGAATGGCCACGGGCCTCTCGGAGCTCAAGGCCGGCCCCGACCCCATCGCCCTATTCGCCAACTGGCTCGCCGCCGCCCGCCGGTCGGGCATCTTCCTGCCCGAGAGCATGGCGCTGGCCACCAGCACGCCGGACGGCGTGCCCTCCGTCCGCATGATGCTGCTCAAGGGTTTCGGCGACCACGGATTTGCGTTCTACACCAACTACGAGAGCCGGAAGGGCACGGAGCTGCTCGAGAACCCCCGGGCCGCCATCGTGATGCACTGGCCGATCCTGGAGCGGCAGGTTCGCGTCGAGGGAACCGTGGAGATGCTCCCGCCCGAGGAATCCGAGGCCTACTTCGAGACGCGACCCCGCGGAAGCCAGCTGGGTGCCTGGGCCTCGCAGCAGAGTGCCGAGCTCGAGAGTCGGCAGGTGATGGAACGGCGCTACCGCGAGCACGAGGCGAAGTTCGCGGCCGGCGACGTGCCGCTGCCTCCCTTCTGGGGTGGCTTCCGTCTCATCCCGCAGCACATCGAATTCTGGCAGGGACGGCTCAACCGGCTGCACGATCGGCTGCGCTACACCCGCGAAGACGGTGGCTGGGTGGTGACCCGCCTCTACCCGTAGCCCCACCTAGCGGCGGGCCGGCAGCGGATCATCGCCCGTGACGAACGACTCGATGAACAGCCTGGCCACGTCCGAGCGCAACACGTTGCTGTCGCCCCCGAGCCCGTAGGCTCGGCTCAGCATGCTCGTGTTGGCCAGCACCACGAAGGCGAGCCCCTGCTCCGGCACCCGCACGATCAGCGAGGAGTTGGCGTCCCAGTAGCCGTAGTGCCACTGCAGCTCGATCCCCTCATGCACGTGGATGAACCACCCCAGCGCATAGGCGAGCGGGTCGCCGTTGGGGTCTTCGGCGGGCGTGAACACCGAGTCCCACGTTGCGGGCTGGAGGAATTGGCCCTGATCGATGGCAATGGAATACGCGGCCATGTTCTCGACCGAGGCAATGAGACCGCCGGAAGTCCCGAAATACGAGGGATAGGCGGACCGGACCACGCGTCCCCCCTGCCACTCATACGGCGCCGCCATGTTGGCGATGAACGCGTCCCGGTCGAGGCCGGTGAGCGCGAAGTACATGCTCCTGGTGTTGGGCGCGGTATGCACTAGCTGGAGCGGTTGGAGAATCCGCTCCACGAGGAGCTCACCGAACACGCGCCCACTGGCAACGAGAATGACACGATCGAGCTCAGCGAACCGGTTCCCGTTGTACTGGAACGTGGTGCCCGGCACGCCCTCGGAGGTGTGCGTGAGGACGTGCCGCACCAGCACCGTCCCGTTGGCCGTGAGATCCACACCATAGTCGCTCACCGGATCGTCCAGGTCCACGAGCCCCTGCTCGACCAGTTGCATCAGAATCGTGGAAGCGAACGTCTTGGTGAGGGACGCCAGATGGAAGCTCGTCGTGGGGGTGACACGCCGGCCCTCATCCACGTCGGCGAACCCGAAGCCCATGGACCAGACGATCTCCTCGTTCTCCACGATGGCTGCCGACATGCCGGGGATGTGGAGCCCCACACGCAGCGTATCCAGCCGGGCCGCGAAGCCGGTGAGACCATCCATGTACTCTACGACGATCGCGTCGCCGGCGGGGCCGAGACCCGTACCGTCCGAGCCGCAGCTCAACCCGAGCAATGTGAGTGCCAGTGTCGTGTACCGATGCACGTCCGCCCCTCTCGGTGCTCCTGCTTTGGATACGTCCTGGCTGACGCGCCGGTTTCAGCGCCTCGAGCCGTTGTCCGATACCCCCACGCAGGTTACTTCTTCGTCCATGAATATCGTAAGACTATTGCCTGTCCTCATGAGCTTCCTGCTGCTCGCGGCGCACTTCTCCCGCAACGACGTCACGGCACTCGTGGCGGCGGGCCTGGCGCTGCCCTTTCTACTGCTCGTCCGCCGCTCCTGGGTGCCCCGTCTGTTCCAGGGCCTCCTGATCCTGGGAGCCCTGGAGTGGGTCCGCTCCCTGGTGATGCACGCCCTTCGCCGGCAGGCGGAGGGTGAGCCCTGGATGCGACTCGGTATCATCCTGGGCGTGGTGGCGCTCTTCACGGCCTGCTCCGGTCTGGTCTTCCGGAACTCCACGCTCAAGCGGCGGTACTCACCCGAGTGACCGCTACCACCATGCTCTGGCTACTGATTCTCGCGTTGGGCCTCCAGAGCCCCACCTGGCAAGCCGCCCCACGATTGCGGCGCCCGGTGTCCAACAACGCCGTGGCCGCCGTCGAGACCTCCCGGGGAATGGCGGTGTTCTCATTTCTCGGGCTCGACTCCACCACACGGTGGGACGGGGTGGTCAACTGGGCCTTCCGATGGAACGTGGGCGAACAGTACTGGCGTGAGATCGCCCCCGTGCCGGGACCCGGCCGGCTGGCGGCGACAGCGCAGACCGTGCGCGGCAGGGTCTTTCTGTTCGGCGGATACACCGTGGCCCAGGACGGGACCGAGCAATCCCTCCCCAACGTGGACATCCTGGACCCGGAGAGCGGCGCGTGGAGCGCCGGGGCGCCGATTCCCATCCCGGTCGACGACGCCGTTTCCGGCGTGTGGCGCGACTCGCTCATCTACCTGGTGTCCGGGTGGCACGACCGTGACAACGTCCCCAACGTGCAGCTGTACGATCCCGCGACCGACACCTGGCAGCAGGCGACGCCGATTCCGGGGCGACCCGTCTTCGGCCACACGGGTGCCGTCGTGGGGAACAGCATCATCTACATCGACGGCGTGCGCACCAACGCCGATCGACCGCGCTTCACCATGGAGGGCGGCTCGTGGCGGGGGGACATCGATCCCGACGACCCCACACAGATCACGTGGCGGCGCATTGCGGACCACCCCGGTCCGCCGCTCTACCGCGCAGGTGCCGCGGGGCTGGGTGGCACCGTGATCTTCGCCGGCGGCACCAACAACCCCTACAACTACGACGGCATCGGCTATAACACGTGGCCGGCGGAGCCGCGGCGGGCCGTGTTCCGCTACGATGTGGAGTCCGACCGGTGGTACGGTTGGGGGGAGTTGCGTGAGCCGGTGATGGACCTGCGGGGGATCGTCGTGGCGGGCGGTCGGCTGGTCATCGTGGGCGGGATGAGCTCGGCCCAGTGGGTGTCGGACCGCGTGTGGGCCACGGAGCTTCCGTGAGCTGATGGCGCATCAGTTCACAGCGCCGCCATCATCTCCTGGAACCGTGGATCTTCACGGATGGGATCGAGGTCGGGGTCCTTCTCGAACCAGTCCCTTCTGACGAACCCACCGTCGACGGCCTGCCTGAGGCTGGCGAACGCGCGGTCCGCTTCCCCCTCGAGAGAGAACAGACACGCCACGTTGTACGCGATCCCGGCGTCATCCGGATCGATCTCGAGCGCCCGCTCCGCCCACTCCAGTCCCTCGGCCTTGTCTCCCGTGCGGCAAAGCGCGACGGCCCCCATGCTGTAGGCGTGCGCGTCGTCGGGGTTTAGCTCAAGGTGGTGGGCGGCCACCTCGAAGGCCCGCCGATATCCCGCCTCCGCCTGATGGTCGCGTCCCAGCGCCGCGAGCGACTGCGCCGCGAAGAAGCGCGACTGGTAGCTCTCTCGCACCTCCGCCGCCTCCCGGAACAACCGGGCCGCCTCCTCGAGCTTGCCTTCCTGAAAGCAGGTCCTGGCATAGAAGTAGCGCGCCTCGTACAGCCGCGGGTCCATGCGAATCGCCGTCTCGAACTCGATCCGCGCCGCCTCATTATCACCCTTGAGCGAGAGCACCAACCCCCTCGCCGCGTGCGTCTCCCCCAACTCCGGCGCGAGCTCGAGGGCACGCAAGCTCGCCGCTTCGGCCGCCTCCAGATCCTCGGCCTTGAACCCCCAGTACATGTGTTGGAACGAGCAACAGTCGGCGAGGCCCGCGTGCGCCAGCGCATACTCGGGATCGACCTCGATCGCACGATCGAACATCTCGCGTGCGAACTGCAGGTTACGGCGCCGGAACTGATGGAAGAACTGGCGACCACGCAGGTAGTAGTCGTATGCCTCGACGTTGCCGGTCCGCGCCTTGGCGATGCGCTCCCGCTCCTCCTCGGTGAGGATCACCTTGAGCGCGTCGGTGATGTTCCGTCCCATCTCGTCCTGGATGGCGAAGACGTCTTCCATGTCCCGGTCGTACCGCTCGGACCAGAGATGGTAGCCGTCGCCGACGTCGATGAGCTGCGCCATGACGCGGAGCCTGTCGCCCACCCGCCGCACACTACCCTCGAGCACCGTACTCACATCCAGCTCTTTCCCGATGTCGCGGATGTCGCGGTTCTTGCCCTTGTAGGCGAAGGACGACGAGCGCGGGGCGACCTGCAGCGCCTGCACCTTGCTGAGTGCCGTGATGATCTCCTCCGCTATGCCGTCGCTCAGGTAGTCGTTCTCGGGATCGGCACTGATGTTGGCAAATGGCAGCACGGCGATCGACGGGCCGCGCCCGGCGCCGGCCGGAATCGCCGCGTCCAGCTCGGCCACGAACTCCGAGGCGGAGTCGAAGCGGTCGTCGCGCTCGGGTGCCAGCGCCTGGACGATCGCGCGCTCGACGCCCTTGGGCACTGCGGCTCCGAGCTCGCGCAGGCTGGGCAGCTCCCCCCGCACCTTGGCCGCGAGGATCGCCTGGTGGTTCTTGCCACTGAAGGGCCGCTCCCCGGTGAGCAACTCGTAGAGCACACACCCCAGAGCGTAGACATCGCTGCGGCCGTCCACCTCGATCTCACCACTCGCCTGCTCGGGGCTCATGTACACCGATGTCCCCACCGCGACACCGGGGTCGGTCAGACGCTCACCTTCGGTTGCCGCCCTAATGGCTCGGGCGATGCCGAAATCCGTCACCACCGCTGCGTTGCGGCACAGGAGGATATTCTCGGGCTTGATGTCCCGGTGCACGACGTCGCGACTGTGCGCGTAGTCCAGGGCGCTGGCCACCTGCCGCACGAGATCGGCGGCCGCTGCCACCGAAAGCCGGCCTTCGCGGACCAGGCGCTCCCGCAGCGATTCTCCCTCCACGTAGGCCATGACGGAGAAGAGGAATCCGTCGACCTCGTCGGAATCGATCAGCGTCACGATGTGGGGATGGCTGAGCTTGGCGGCGATGCGCACTTCCCGCAGGAACCGCTGTGCCCC
>JBDGYO010000504.1:0-2103 GCA_039584015.1 Gemmatimonadota bacterium
TCTCCTCCAGCGTCACCTTCGGCTCCCATCCGGTTCGCTGTCTGAGCTTGGTGCTGTCCCCCACCAGATACTGAATGTCGGCCGGGCGCACCAGCTCGGGATCGGTTTCGGGCTGGGCCGGATGCTCCACGATCGCGGCGAGCATGCCGAAGATGTCGCTCAGCTTCATCCCTCGCCCAGACGCGACGTTGTACACTTGGCCAGGCTCACCCTGCTCCAGCAACGCGGCGTATGCGCTCACCACGTCCGACACGTGCATGAACTCCCGCACCGGCGTGAGGTTGCCAACTTTGACGCTGGTTGCGCCGCTCTTCTTGGCTTCCAGCAGACGGTGCGCGAAGGCCGGCACGACGAACCGGGTGTCCTGGCCTCTTCCCGTGTGCGGAAAGGGCCGCGCGACCACGACTCTGAGACCTCCTCGGCGGCTAGCCTCCAGAGCGGCGGTCTCGGCGGCAAGCTTGGAGGCGGCATAGGGGGAGCAAGGCTCGGTTGCGTCAGTTTCGACCCGAGGTCCCTCCGGTTGAGCCCCGTACACCTCTGGGGTCGAGACCAGCAACAACAGGGCGTCGCCACTCCCCGTTTCCCGCTGCCGTAAGAGCGCCTCGGCCAATCGGGCCGTGCCGCCGGCGTTGATGGCCCAGGCCTCCGATGGGTCACGACGCGCATCACCCCCTGAGGAGACAGCGGCAAGATGCACGACCGCGTCGAATCCACGCGTCAGTACGGCCTCAATCGATACCGCATCGAGGATCTCGAGCGGCACTACCGGCACGTCTCCGGACCAGGGCGCGGGTGCACCCGCCGTGAACAAGGGCTGACTGGGCCGGACACCGGCCACAACCACGTGCCGGTCTGCGAGCAGCCTGGGTACCAGCCAGGAACCGACGAACCCGTCGGCGCCCGTCACGAGTACTCTCACCTGGCGTTGGCACCCTTCTGCAGCCGCGCGAGATCGGCGTCCACCATCATCCGGACCAGCTCCTCGAAGGTGACGGTGGGCTGCCACCCGAGAACCCTCTTCGCCTTGCCGGGGTCCGCCTGAAGCTGCTCGACTTCGGCTGGCCGCTTGAACGCCGGATCCTCCTTGACGAAGTCCTGCCAACCGAGGCCGACGTGATCGAACGCCACCTCCACGAGTTCCCGCACCGAGTGGGTTTCCCCTGTGCCAATCACGTAGTCGTCGGCCTCGGGCTGCTGCAGCATGCGCCACATCACTTCCACGTAGTCTCCCGCATAGCCCCAATCGCGCCGCGCCTCCAGGTTGCCTAGCCTAAGCTCGTCGGCAAGCCCGAGCTTGATGTGCGCAACCGCGTTCGAGACCTTGCGCGTCACGAACTCCAGCCCGCGCCGTGGCGACTCATGGTTGAACAGAATGCCACTGACTGCGTAGAGGTCGTAGGATTCTCGGTAGTTCACCGTAATCCAGTGGCCGTACACCTTTGCCACACCATACGGGGAGCGCGGATAGAACGGCGTCGACTCACGCTGCGGAGTCTCGCGGACCTTCCCGAACATCTCCGAGGAGCTCGCCTGATAGAACCGCGCCTTCGGGTGCGCCAACCGAACCGCCTCCAGGATGCGGGTCACCCCCAGCGCCGTGAACTCGCCCGTCAGCACCGGTTGGCTCCAGCTCGTGGGCACGAAGCTCTGGGCCGCCAGGTTGTAGATCTCGTCCGGCCGCACCTCGGCGATCACGGTCGTGAGGGAGTGCTGGTCCAACAGGTCCGCCGGCACGATGGTGAGCCGGTCGAGCAAGTGGCCGATCCGCTCGTAGGAGTCGTGCGACGTACGTCGCACCACCCCCACGACCCGGTACCCCTTTTCGAGCAGCAGCTCGGCCAGGTAGGAGCCGTCCTGGCCCGTGATACCCGTAATCAATGCTGTCGGCATGATCCCATTCCGAGGCGGTCGTTGGGGTTGTTCTACGGCCCGTAGGTCGTTAGAATTCCGAGCCTTACAAAGATAGCGAGCAAAGCACCATGGCCCGCATTTGCGATATCTGTGGCAAGGGACCGAGGTTCGGTCACCACGTGAGCCACGCCAACAACAAGACGAACCGGCGCTGGTACCCCAATCTGCAGCGCGTGCGCGCCCTCGTGAACG